>DAOVUO010000478.1 GCA_030632545.1 Bacteroidales bacterium | reverse complement strand
ACTTTTTTTACTCTGAAATAGACTGGTTGTAAGTATATATTGGCACTGCACGCTCTACAATGGCCTCTACTATTTTAACTTTGTCTAAACTACCGATATTTCCGATTATAATACGGAAGTAAACAATGCCTATGTATTATTATGCCGAGAGACTTTTAGTTTATACCGTATTTGGGATAATTACTAAAAGCGTATCGTTGTAGAACCAATACCTATAAACGAATGTTAATGAAGTTTACAGGTAATTTGGGTTCACAATCGGTATTAGTTCTGTACGGCAGTTTTTTCTTTATCAATTTGTTCGTATACTGAATTTTTACTTATAAATTCAGGTACCATGTTTTTCATTTTTCTAACAATTTCAAAATTATCATTTGTTTTTAACGAATCGGCAAGTGCTTTCATTTGCTGTTGAACCTCTCTAATATCGTACTCACGCACTTTTGCAATCATTATTTGCTGATGATGAGTGGCTATGGTGTTTTCTTTATTTGCCAATAATTCTTCAAATAATTTTTCGCCTGGGCGTAGTCCAGTAAATTTAATATGAATGTCTTTGCCAAGCTTAAGGCCGTAAAGCATAATCATTTTTTTTGCTAAATCAACAATTTTTACCGATTTACCCATGTCAAAAATAAATATTTCGCCACCTTTACCATTAGTCCCTGCTTCAAGCACCAAACTACATGCTTCAGGAATTGTCATAAAAAATCTGGTAATATCGGGGTGAGTAACGGTTATTGGACCGCCATTTTCAATTTGGCTTTTAAAACGTGGAATTACCGAACCATTGCTTCCTAGTACATTACCAAAACGAGTAGTTATAAATTTGGTTGTTCCAATGGCATTTAAAGATTGAGTATATATTTCGGCAATTCTTTTTGTTGCACCCATTACATTTGTAGGATTAACAGCCTTGTCGGTAGATACCATTACAAATTTACTTATTTTGTATTGCATTGAGAGGTCAGCAATTAGCTTAGAACCTAAAATGTTATTTCTAACTGCTTCTGATGGATTGTTTTCCATCATTGGTACGTGTTTATAGGCCGCAGCATGATAAACAATATCTGGTTTAAAATCAGCAAATATTTTATTCATACGTGCTTCATTGGTCATGTCGCCAATTACTACCTCAAAAGAATGAAACTGAAATGAGTCTCTTAATTCCATCTCTAGTTCGTAAAGTGGAGATTCTGCTTGGTCAAAAATAATAATAAGTCTTGGACTAAAATGAGATAGTTGACGCACAATTTCGCTACCAATTGAGCCCGCAGCACCAGTAACAAGAATTCTTTTGTCTTTTATCTCTTTATTTATTTTTTTGTTATCAAGCTCTATTGGCTCACGTTCGAGTAAATCTTCGATTTTAACCTTTTTCAGTTGTTTAAAACTTAGTTCACCATTTATCCAATCAGATAATTTTGGAACTTCTAGTACTTTAACATAGTAATTAAGGCTGATGTCAATAATTTCTTTTTTTGATTCAGTAGAAATATCATGTTTTGCAATGATAATACTAGATACAGTTTGTACTTCAAGTAATTCAGGAAGCTTGTCGATGGAGAAAATATTTATACCATCTAGTTTTTTACCCGATGTTTGTGTTTCACTATCAATAAAGCCAACCACTTCGTAACGAGCGTCACTTTCACGTTCTAAGGCTTTTTTGGTGGAAAATGCAAATTCGCCAGCACCTATAATAATAACGTGTAATTTTTGTTTAGCATAATTACTAACTTCAAAATAAATAGCTTTGTATGTTAATCTCGAAGATGTTAATAAGAAAACGCTTACAAAATAGTCGATAAGAATAATACTATACGGAATTATTGGACTTTCTCCATAAAGGAATCCGAATAAATTAGTTGCCATAAAAATAATTGTGCCGCTAGTTATAACAATAATTATTCGAATGGAATCCTTAGTACTTGTGTAGCGTATAATTCCGGCATAAGTTCGGCTTAGAATAAAACTAATAAAACGAATGCTTACTACAAATGGAATAACATAAAAAATATTTGTGCTGTCGGGGATATTAAAATTATGTCGAAGATAAAATGCAGTTAGAATGGAAATTGTACTAATTACTATGTCGATAGCAAGTACTATCCATCTGGGAGCATGCTTTTTGAAAAAGATATAGTTAATCATAATTTTAAATTTAAGATTGCGACAAAAATAAAGATATAATTTGAGAAAGACAATACACCTTTTAGCGTATTTTTACAATATTATTATCAGTATTTAGTTTATATATTTTTGATGTTATGTTTGATTTAGCGTCTTGTTGTTTATAATTTACGGCATAATTTATTGTTTTGATTAGTTCTAAATTGATTTCCATAAAACAACAGGGAGATTTTTCTCCATGAAAATTTGCAGATGTTGAAATTATTGGTTTACCAAATTGTTTTATAAGCTCAATGCAAAAATCATCTTTTGGAATACGAATAGCAATGCTGCCATCTGAAGCATAAGCATTTGCTGCTAAGTTTATACCTTTGGGATAAATTATTGTAGTAGGAGAGAGGCTTTGTTCCAGAAGTTCTACAATTACTTGAGGAATACCTTCCACATAGCTTTGGAGCATTTTAAAGTCTTCAACTAGTACAATAAACTTTTGTTTAGGCTTTCTATTTTTGATTGTGAATATTTTGTCAATAGCTTCAGAGTTTGATGCGTCACAACCAATACCCCATATAGTATCTGTAGGGTATAAAATAGTGTTCCCTTTTTGAAGATGCTCTATAATTATAGGTATTTCCTTTTTGTACATAAATTT
>DAOVUO010000397.1 GCA_030632545.1 Bacteroidales bacterium | reverse complement strand
GCAATGCGTCGCACTAGGCAGATTCTTGTGTAATATATAATAATGTGTTTTTAAGCACTAAAATAGCTTGACTTAACGTAATAAAGAAAAAACAGTTACTGCAAAGTAAAAAGATAAAAGTAAGCACTTATTTTGTGTAATAAATCAAAATTCACATCTGACATTCAATAGATTAACAGTGAAATATATGTTTGATTTAAAAACTTTCGGACAGCTATGTTTTTAGATATTAATATCCTCGGGAACCTCAAAAATTTGGCGTATATGCAATCGTTCTTTGCTTTGATGAACTACTTTTATTTCAACGCGCCGATTGTATTTTGCCGCTCTATTTAAAAAGTTCCCATATCTATCATATTCATAAGCAATAGGTACATTTTCACCGTAGCCCTTTGATACAATTTGCCTCTCACTTATTCCTTCTTCTACTAGATATCTCTTAACCGAGGCTGCTCGTAATTCTGTCAAGCTTTTATTATACTGTGCAAGTCCTTTACTATCAGCAAAAGCACCAACTTCAATAATTGTATCACTATTTCGTTTTAAAAATACAATAAGCGAATCTAATCCACTTATTGTATTCATACTACTTCTACCAGATAAAAAATAAATGGGATCAACATCTATAATTTTATCATAATAAACACCATTATATAAAACGCCCTTTCCAAAATCAATGTCCGATGCAGAACTCATAGTATCGCAGGGTTCATTTGCCTTTATTTGAACTTCCTTCACTAAACTTCTATTCTCCTTGCTTGACTTAATAGTGTCGGCATACACAAGAGCTTCGTCAATAGTCACTCTTACCGACATAGGTTTTTGCGAAGGATAATAAAAAGAAAAATTGCCTGTTCTGATATCCGAATAGGTAGTAATATAATGCTCTTTAGTAATTGAGTTATAAACATCAATCTGAGCTCTAGGAAGTTTGTTGGTGCAAATAGAAATTCTTCCATTAAACATAGTTACTGGATTTGTTTCCACAAACGGAATTTCTATTTTATAAATATTTGACCAATGTGGGTAACCATTTATATTTTTAGATGCTATATAAAAAGTTTTTCCATCAACTAAAGGAACTATAAAAACATCATCATCTGGAGTATTTATAGGAAAACCAAGATTGATAGCACCTGGCCATTTGCCTGTTCTATCCAAATTTATATAAAACAAGTCGTAGCCACCCATTCCTCTATGTCCTTTCGAAGCAAAAAACAATGTCTGTCCATCTGGATATAAATATGGACTTTCTTCATCATATTCTGAATTTACTGATGGTCCAAGATTTTCAGATTCGCCCCAATCACCATTTGGAAGCTTTTTACTCATATAAATATCTAAACCACCATATCCCTTTTTCCTGTCGCTAGTAAAATACAAATACTTACCATCAGCAGACATAGAAGCACTGGTTTCTCTACTTAAAGGCGAATTTATTGTTTCTGGTAATTTTTCAGGACGAGTCCACTTGCCCCCAATAAATTTAGATTGATAAATTGAGCCCTCGTCCTCATCTTTGTATAAAAAAAGCACCAGTCCGTCGGGCGAAATACCAACAACAGCATCATTGCTAATAGAGTTAAATTCAGCCCCTGCATTATAAGCAGTATCACATTTTTCGTATCTATGCTCAACAATATAAATATCTTCCATCTTTTGCCCACTGGCATAAGTATCTTCGCCTAAATTTGCAAGTCTTTTAGATGTAAAAAAGAAAACACTATCGTTAGCTGATACAACTGGGCTATAATCTGATAAATTTGAATTTAAACACTCAAAAGAATCAATAATTTCAAATTCAATAGGATTTAAAAAGTAGCCCAATCCATTGGTCGATCTCTCAATTTCGCGAGCAATTATCTTTCTAAAACTTTTTCCTACACCATTAACTCTATTATTTAAAAAATTAAATTGCTCAATAGCTTTCTCAAACTCATAATTCATTTGATAAGCTTTACCCAGATAATAAAAAGTTTCTATAGGTGGTTTATTTTTTGCTCTCTTACGGCGAGTATGGTGCTCTGCCGCTTTTTTAAAATAATATAATGATTTTGCCTTATCAAAAGGGGTATTAAGATAGCAAAATCCTAAACGAAAGTTCAAATCTGCATTTGAAGGATTTTCGTACAAAAGTTCCTTATAAACTTCAATAGCTTGATTCCAATCTTCATCTTCAAGAAAATCTTCGGCAATATAATAACTTTCCTCATCCGATTGAGCTACAGTGGCAAAGCTAATTAGTATTAGTATAAAATAAAGTATAATTCTCCTCATTCAATTACGCATTTGAAAAAAACTTGGCTAAACAATTTTATACGAGCAATTTTTTTGCCATAAATAAATCTCAAATCTAAAACTGAGTGGTAGATAATTAATATTTAACTAAGTTTATGTCCAATTAAGCTTAAAAACTCACTTCTTGTTTCCTGCTGCATAAATGCCCCCGAAAAATCAGATGTTACAGTTACTGAACTTTGTTTTTGCACACCTCGCATTGCCATACACAAGTGTTTTGCCTCAATAACAACAGCTACACCCAAAGGATTTAAAGTATCCTGAATAGTATCTTTAATCTGAGTAGTTAAACGCTCTTGAATTTGCAAACGGCGAGCATAAGCCTCAACAACACGAGCAATTTTACTTAAGCCAGTAATATGCTTATCAGGAATATACGCTACATGTGCTTTTCCTATAAATGGAATCATGTGATGCTCACACATAGAAAACAGTTCAATATCTTTTACAATTACCATTTGTCTATAATCTTCCTCAAACATAGCACTTGTAAGTATATCGGCTGCATTAAGTGTATATCCATGAGTTAAAAACTGCATTGCCTTTGCTACCCTTAACGGCGTACTTAACAAACCTTCTCTTTTAGGATCTTCGCCTATAAGTTTTAATATTTCTTTATAATGATAAGCTAATTTATCTGTCGATTCTGCATTATATCTTTCTACTTTCATGAAACCACCTTCTGGGTCGGTTCCTATACCGTTATTTAAAATTTCCATAATTATAAATTATTGAACGCAAAGTTAATTTTTTTTTAGAACTACATAAAACTATTTAGAATTATTCTACGTTAATTTGCACAAAACCTCTAATTATCAATTTATGTTAAAAAGACAATACATCTTGCAGTCGTTAAAAATATAAGCTATATTCGAATCAAAAATCGACAATTTACGATGGCACTCTACTATAGAACACAGTTCTTCTCAAGAAAAGAAAGAAAGAAAAATTCTTGTAAAATAAGACTCGTCTATTGTTTATGCAAAACAAACTTAAGCTATTCGGTCATTAAGAACATATTCCACTAAGCTATATCTTACTGACCAAAATTAATAAAAGTTAATCAGAGAATATTTAATAATACTTACAAGTAACAAAATAAACATGGAATACATTAAAAAAATAATACTTATTATTATATTATCATTATTAATTACTGCATGCCAAAAAGAAGAAATATATTTAAATCAAAAAGCATCAAACAAATTTGTTAGT
>DAOVUO010000089.1 GCA_030632545.1 Bacteroidales bacterium | reverse complement strand
TTTCAGGATTTGGCACATCAGTATTTCCGTGAGGCTAAACCCTATTTTGAGAAAGCAACTAAACTAAATTCCACAGACTTAGATGCTTATGAAAATTTAAATACTATCAGTATCCTTATTGAAAATATTGAATCGAATCAATCTCTTGACTACGATTGGAGTGCAGAAATTTCTCAGAGTCTCCCATTATCACTTTCCGATATTAATATTAATTACGAAAACTCAAGTAATACTCTTATAGACAATAGTAAAGCTAGTTTATTTTTCAAAGTAAGCAACCTAAGCGACAGTCTTTTAACAAATATAGACATTCTTATTAATCAACCTATTACGTCTGAAGGTCTAAGTTTTAACAACTCACTTAAAATTGAAAGTTTAAATGCTGGCGATACCATTCAGATGAAGCTTGTTCTTAATTATAATCAAAAGGGCGGAAATGTTACAAGTATTGAAGAAGCTGAAGGTGCACAAGATAAACTTAGACTATATGCAAAATCAAACAAACAAAAAATTTCAGATTTACAAGAAATAAGCCTTGATATATCTCGTAATCAGAATACAAATATAAGTTCTGTAACAGAAAATTTAAATTTTGAAGCAAACGATGTTTCTAATAATTTTCTAATTACTATTGGAATAAACGATTATTTACATTGGCCGCCTTTAAATAATGCAGTTTTTGATGCTATGCTTTTTAAAAATGAATTAATAAAAAACTATGGTTTTAAGCCCAAACATGTTTATGAACTAATTAATACTGAAGCGACTCACAAAGGTTTAATAAATGTTTTAATTAAAATAAAACGAGAAATTAGTAAAAATGATAATTTGATTATCTACTATGCAGGGCATGGATTTTACGATGAAGAACTTGATGATGGTTCTTGGATTCCTTATGATGCAAAAGAAGGAAACAAAAGCGAATATATTGGCAGTACTTTGTTAGTTAAATATTTATCAAACATTCCGTCTAAACACACGGTGATTATTGCAGATGCATGCTTTTCAGGCTCTTTATTTATACAAGATCAAAACCATAAATATGAATCAAATAACGATAAATTAGGCTCTCGTTGGGGCTTTAGCTCTGGGAATATGGAATTTGTGGCTGATGCTTCGGTAGGACTGGGTAGTCCTTTTGCAAATAGCTTACTTAATTTCTTGCGAAATAATACAAAATCAAATCTTCCAATAAGTGAAGTAATTAAATCTGTAAGCAAAGAAATAAAAAGTACAACAAACCAAATTCCTATTGGAAAGCCACTTGCTATTCCTGGAAATAATGGAGGCGAATTTGTATTTTATAAAACATTACTTCATTAATCATTAATTACTGAGACAGTTACTGATTATTAATATTATAGAATGAAAGCTAAGTGTTTTCATTCTATAATATTGATAATCAGCAAGACCAACACATACATAAAACGTCAATAAATGACGGAGTAAGCATGTAAAAAAACGACTTTAATACGAAAAAAACTGAGAAAACAAAACTTAAAAGAGCTGGCTCAAACTATCTTATAATTTTGTAAGAATTTGTTTTGAGAGTTTTTCCGAACTTGGCCAAGCTGCCGCATTTATCAATAGCTCTTGATTTTTTCCAAGTACCTGATAAAATGGTATTCCTGAAATAGAATATGCCTGTTGAATTTGTGATTTTGTTTCGGCAATTAACCTAAAATGGATGCCATTTATTTTTATTTTTTTAACTGCCTTTAACCATTCTCTGTTTGCTTTATCGGTTGATAAATATAAAAACATGAGCTTTTTACCTGCAAACTCCTTCTGCATTTCCTTAGAATGTGGCATTTCTCGCAAACATGGGCCACACCAACTTGCCCAATAATCAACTAATATTAAATTATCAGTGTAAGCTAAAAGCGTATCTGCTAGCATAATGGTATCTCCATTTAATGTAACAGCTTTTGCTGTCAAAACAGCATTACTACTCATTTGTGCAGAAAGCCCAAAACTGTAAAAAAAGAATAATAGTACTAAAAAAAATTTCATATATTTGATTGTTTTTATGGTTAACAAATTACCTCTTTAATGTTACACTTACTTTATCAATTTTACCACCCATTGGCGGATTTAATTTAGATATTTTAATTTCGGCACTTTTTATTCCCTTTAAATTATTGTACAAATCGTCTAAAATTCGGCCAGCTATATGCTCCAATAAATGCGATTTATACCCCATTTGCTGTTTAATAATATTATAAGCAGTTTGATAATTTACAGCATCTTTTAATTCGTCAGATTTCGAAGCTGCATCAGTATCAACTTCCATGCGCAAATAAACCACAAACCTATTTCCTACAATTTGTTCTTCCTTAAAATGCCCATGATAAGCATAAAACTCCATTCCTTCAATCTCAATTACTCCCATAATTTATTCTTAATTTTCCCCTTAATAACTATCCTCCCCGACGACTCACTCTCCTTATAAAATCTATTTAAAGATGTAACAGCTAAAGTATATTTTTGAGGAAAAAGAACAAAACGTTTTCGCTCCAAACTTACTATTTTCTGATTAGTTACAAACGCTAAATTCTTGGTTTGAATAATATCACCTTTAATATCACCTTTTTGAAGGTAAATAGCGTAATAAAATGATGAATCCTGCTGACTTTGAAAATTATCATCCCAAAACAAAAAAAGCTCATTACCTTGTTTCAAACTACTCATATTTTGTGGAACACTTGGTATTTTCATTTCAACAATTAAAGGAAGATCAGGAAAACTCTTGTACTTAAATAAATTTTGCTTCAATGTGTCGGAAAGGTTTATATTATTGCGTAATACAGAACTTGTATTGTATAAAAAAACGCCTGAAAAAGACTTATTATTTCTGGAAATATTAATTTGATTTGGTATCTCATAAATATTTTTCCATAATGCATTCTTAGCATCCTTTTCAACTCTATAAAAGGCATGGCCTGAATAAAGGGTGGTGGAAAAGCTGTTTTGTGCCCACCAATCATTCAAAACTCTAAATGATGTATATTTGCTTTCAATAGGCCAATATAGCTGAGGACTAACATAGTCTACCCATTTATTTTCCATCCAAAAAAGAACATCAGCATATAGTTGATCGTAATTAGCTAAACCTCTAGTAGCAGACCCTCTGGGATCATCTGCTTGATTTCGCCAAATTCCAAATGGTGCAATTCCAAACTGGACATAAGGTTTATTCTTTTTTATATTATCATGAATAATTTTTACAGTTTGATTTACATTTTGCCTCCGCCACGCAGGCAAATCATTTGGATAAAAATCGCCTCCATATAGCTGAAAAGCTACACTGTCGTTAAACTCCTCGCCTTTTCTTGGATAAGGATAAAAATAATCGTCCATGTGAATAGCATCCACATCATAGTTTTGAACAATATCTGCCACAATTTTCCCAATATATTGACGTACTTCGGGTAATCCTGGATTAGCGTAAATATCCTTCCCATAAGGAACATTCCACTCTGGCTTCAATATACTTATATGATTTTCAGCAATATCACTACGCTCCACATTTGAAACTAGTCGAAATGGATTTAACCAAGCATGAACTTGCATTCCGCGCTTATGACATTCGTCGACAATAGTTTGCAATGGATCAAATAAATTAGTTGGCACTTTCCCTTGCTTGCCTGTTAACCATTCGGACCACGGTTCAAAACTTGATGAATAAAAAGCATCGGCAGCAGGTCTTACTTGAAAAATTACTGTGTTAATATTAAGGGCATCAAGTTCATTAATAATTCGAATTAAATCTTGTTTTTGTTTTACAGAATTTTCCTTTGAATTATGAGGCCAATCAATATTTTTTAAGGTAGCAATCCACACACCTCTTGTTTCGTACTTTGGTTGTGCATGAACATCTGACATGCTTAAAAAAAAAGTAAAAATTAAATAAAACACTTTTATATTTTCTAAACTAAAGATAATTCTCATTTTTGTAAGATAAAGTTTTATTACCAAAAACAAAAGCTTTTAAGAATATTTAAAACCAATGAAAAAATACAGTAAATTCCAGCTTGCAATGCGTAATGGACAAGACATGGACGAGATTTGGATTTCCTATAATGGAAAAATATACGATGTGACTCACAGTAGATTATGGAAAAATGGAAAACACTATGCACATTGGGCAGGGCAAGACTTAAGCGACGAATTTAAAGACGCTCCCCATCAGGAATGGGTTTTTGAAAAGCTTACACCAATAGGTCTTTTAATTTAACTTGTCTCAAATTATACAATAGTTCCCCGATGTTCGGGGCAGACAGCTAAGTATTTGTGTAATTAAAAGTATATCAGTGCTTTAATGTTCAAATAATGTATGCTTATAATTATCTGTAATTCAATTAATTCGTACATTCCCCGATTTTCGGGACAAACTGTGGCTAAAATTTATCGAACTATTGATTTTAGATACTTGCTAAATTATCATTTTTATTTTTATCTTTAAGCTGCAAAATTTACCAGATTGCAGTTTTCAATTGATAATGCTAATAAAATGGAAGAAACAAATCACTCAGAAATAGAATATATAGATATTGAGAAAGTTTTAGCTAAACGAAACCCTAAGCTAAAAAAAATATTACCTCAATTTGCAGTTGATTATATTAAAAAAATTGCCCATCAAAATGATTTAAATAAAATTATAAAGGAAAATGCAAATAAAACTGGACGACAATTTTTAGAGGGAGTTTATAGGGCGTTTAATATTAATACTGAAATTATTGGAAAAGAAAATCTACCCACAGATGGCAAATTAATTTTTGCAGCAAATCATCCTTTAGGAGGAATTGATGGGGCAGCTCTTATTTTTGAAATAGGGAATATATATCCAGATATAAAAACAATTATTAATGATATTCTTCTTAATGTAAAAAACTTAGACGAGGTTTTTGTTGGTGTTAACTCTTTTGGGAATAATACACGTGATCATATAGCAGGAATAGATAAAATGCTCAATTCAAATTCACAAATACTAATGTTTCCTTCTGGTCTTGTGTCTCGTAGAAAAAAAGGTATTATAATGGATCTTGAATGGAAAAAAACATTTGTAGATTGGGCAAGAAAATACCAAAGAGACGTAATTCCAGTACATTTTAGCGGCAGAATAAGCAATTTCTTTTATAATTTCTCAAACCTTAGGAAATTAGTAGGAATAAAGGCTAATCTGGAAATGTTTTACCTTGTTGATGAAATGTTTAAAAATCAAGGAGGAAAGCTTAAAATAACTATTGGAAAGCCAATAAAGTATTCGATGCTAAACAAAAGAAAAAAACCTACTGAATGGGCTAAATTAGTTCGCCTACATGTATACGAATTAGCTAAAAACCCTAATGCAGAGTTTAATTTAAACAATTATTGATATAATTTTAATTTACAAAAAAAACAAAACCGAAAATGCTTAGAATAATTGTTGATATACATTTGTAAAACAACTTAAATAATTATTAACTAGCAAATTTCGTAAAAAGATAAACACATGAAAAATCAAAGCAATGAACCTGATAAGCAAATTTTGATTGCCGAATTAAGTAAAACTGAATTACTTAGAAAAACAAACTTTGGAGGTAATGAGCTATACATTTTCACGGCAAATGAAGCTCCAAACTTAATGAAAGAAGTTGGTCGCTTACGTGAAATGACTTTCAGGCATGCTGGTGGTGGAACAGGTAAAGAATACGATATTGACGATTACGACACCTCTGAAACACCATATACTCAAATGATTGTATGGGAACCAGAACAACAAATAGTTCTTGGTGGGTACAGATATATTGATGGAGCAACTGTTACTATAAAAAATCCAAACGATATTAAACTGGCTACTCAAGACTTATTCAAATTTTCTGATAATTTTATCAATAATTTTTTACCCAATACACTTGAGTTGGGTCGTTCATTTGTACGTGTGGACTACCAATCTACAAAAAGTGCACGAAAAGCAATTTTTGCATTAGATAACCTTTGGGATGGGCTTGGTGCTTTAATAATTAAAATGCCACACATGAAATATATGTCGGGAAAAGTTACTATGTATGACAATTACAATAAAAATGCTCATGATATCTTACTGTATTTCTTAAAGAAAATTTTTCCTGATAACGAAAATTTAGTTTATCCGCTCAAAGCATTAGAAGCTGAAATGCCTATTGAAGAATTAGAGAAACTGTTCAATTTCGATAATTATAAAGAAAACTACAAAGAACTATCGAAACTTATTCGTTCTTATGGCGAAAAAATACCCCCACTTATTAATTCGTATATGAATTTATCGTCGAGCATGCGTACATTTGGTACTGCCATTAACGATCACTTTGGTGGTGTAGAAGAAACAGGCATACTTATTACTGTAGCTGACATACATGAAGATAAAACAGAAAGACATATAAATTCACTATAACAAAACAAAGAGCTATCTAAAAAAATAAATAGCTCTTTGTTTCAAAATCACTAACTACTCCATTTTTAATGAAAATAAATCAGAATCAATTAACATATATAATGGTTTATTCCTTTTTTTAATAGATTTTCCATACTGCCCAATAATGCTAAATACTGCACTATTAATCTTAACTGCATCAATGGCTATTACGTCTCTTGTCAAATTAAAATCTTTTACTTTAATTGGTTTTCCTTCTTTACTAATAGCCAAAATTGAAATCTGACTATTAGTCTTTTCCTGAAATAAAAACTTATTATCAACAATTCCGAATATCCCTTTGGCATTTATCACAATAAAAAATTTATCTCCAAAAGATAATACATTTACAACATCTCCCTTAAAATTAATTGTAACAGGCTCTTCCCAAACTACTTCACCTAACTTTCCCCAAGTATTAACATATAGTGTATCACCTAATGCTCCTCCCTCATCATTTTTTGCTACAACTAAAAACTGCTCTGCAATATCATCAAAAAATAAATGCTGAACTTTTTGGTTTATTTTTTATCAAAAAGAGATGTAACATCACCAGTTATATTATAATTTAACATAAACAATTTATCGCTTGTTTGAGCCGCCGCATATATATTATCATCACCAAATATCACTTTAGATGCTTTCATGTCTGCATCATTATTTGGCTTAATACTTCTTGTCCACAATGTAACACTGTCCTTAACAGCAGCAATAAAGCCCACTTTATTAGGCAGTTTTTCAGGAATTATATATCCCCCAATAATTATATTTTTATTCCCTTTCACAAAATCAGTTGACACAAATTTTGTTGTAGAATCTGGCTGATTAAAATAAAGAGCAATAGAGTCCTTATTAAAAGCGACATACTTATTATCATAAAATTTACGATTTTGCATATTTAAAACAATTTGCATATAATTATCCAAAAAGCCTTTCATTATACTAGCATCTTCAGAAAAATAGTCATCTGCCAATTTTTTATAATTATTCATTGATTTATATTGCTTCTCAACAAAATCCGCATATTTATTTAAAGCTGCTGATTTTGAAACTTGATTAAATGCATCCAACTGCTTATCAAGCTTTGTTTTTAAATCTGAAACCTTTTTAAAATGAGAAGATAAATCCACCATATCGTATGATTTTCTCTCAATAGATGGATCTAACAAATGACTTTTTCCTGCTTTCAAAAAATCAATTTTAGCAATTTTGTATGCATAAAGAGACACTATTGGTGATTCAAAGTCATATTTAGAAATTTCGTTCAAAAGTGCATCAGCAGGTATATAAACCTCAATTGAATCGACATTATTCTTTGTATTAATAACTAAACTAACTGCTTTATTAAGCTGTTCATCTGCAGTAATCATTTTTTCACGAAGAGGATATATATCACTCTCCATCACCTCTTTATACTCTTTTACCCACTTGCCAAAATTCCAAACATAAAACATGTTATACAAAAAGCTAACATTCGTTAAGCCTTCTAATCTATATGTTTCTATCTTTTTTAACACATATTCTGGTTTGTAATTTTTTATAGGATAATTAGTTAAAGCATTCTGATATTCTGTAAGATAATACAGAGTAGAGTCAAAATCATCCTTTAAGTCCTCCATGCTATTTACCAAACTATCATTAGTATTTAGATAAAGATCCTTAATTTTTGACTGAGTAATAAGTATTTTGCGAAAATTCTGTATACATTTATCGTAGAAAAAAGTACTTTTCTTAAAATAATTAGAAATTATCTCTACATTTTTTTGATATTTGACATTTGCCTCTCGTCTCTTCTCAACATCATGTATAACATCCACAAATCCAAGCTTTTTACTTCCATCTATTATAGCAACACCTTCGAAATAAACTGCATCTTTATTCGACAATTTTCCCTTTTGCTCTAAATAATATTTGGCCAAACCTAAATAATTATCTGTTTCTTTTGTGAAATATGAAACTAGAACAGGGTAAATCATTGGGTCAAACCGTTTTGAAT
>DAOVUO010000263.1 GCA_030632545.1 Bacteroidales bacterium | reverse complement strand
TATTTCTACTGTTTCAGCATTTATATACAGTGCTTTATTGGCTGGAACTGTAGTGTTTGATATGGAAATATTTTTAGCTAAGTAAGCTCCTAGTTCGGCTGGGGCTTCTTTGGCCTCAGTCGTATTATTCTTGCAAGCTTAGCCTTCTTTGTAAAACAAACATTTGCAAAATTAAATTTGCAGGTGTTTGTTTTACAAAGAAGGCTTATTTTTGGGTAAGAATACTTGTAATATACAGGCGGAGCTGTATAAATATTGCGAACGAGGCAGAAGCCTCGTCCGAACATGCAGCAATTGACAATTTTTGATTGACGATTTTCGATTAGGCTAACGCACTATTAGTCATTATAACAAAAACCCTGACGAGGATTAATTGAATCAACTATCCTCACCTTAAAGTTTTGAGTTACTTACAAACTAAAACCTAATAGAGTTTATATCTCAGCTCATTAGCTTAATTCCTAATCACCACCATATCACTACCAAAATAATCAAAAACATCTTGCTTTATGCTATTGTCCATATTTTTATCAATAACTATCTTACAAGGTGGATATTTGTTTGCCAACTTTACTAAATCTGGCGAAACTTTTACTATTGGATTATTTTCTATGGATAATAAACTCAAATACGAACAAGATGCCAAGTCGCTTGTTAGCTCACTTATACGATTATTAGCAAGCAGTAATTTACGTAACTTTTTAAAATTACTCATACTGTCGGGGAGATGCTCTAACAAATTATCCGAAACATTTAGTTCCGATAAATACTCCATTAAAAATAAATCCTTCGGAAGCTCTTCTATCTTATTAGATTGCAAAAAGAGATAAAAAATAACGGAAGAGTCCATTTTTAATTCAGGAAGTTCACTCAAAAGGTTATTGGACAAATCTATTTGGCTTATTTTAACTGCCCAAAAGTTTTCTGGCAGAACCGAAATTCTATTATAACTTAAATCAAGCTCCGAACTTATCTCACCATTAGCAAATGCATCGGGTAATTTGTCTATTTTATTATGCGCTAAACTTAATCTATAAAGCCGATTAAAATGCAATAAAAATTCCTGCAAACTATCCAGCTCATTATTCTCAACACTTAAAAAAGACAAATCAGACATAAATTCTAATTCCCAGGGCAATGATTTTATATGATTATTATTCAAATTTAGCTCTTGAATATTTCCATGCATAAAAACATTTTTTGGAATAGAATCTAATCCACAATTGTCTAAAGTTAAATCTTCCAAATAGGGTGCTTTAGGTATATAAATGGAATCTGTAGAATTTATAATACTTATTTGCCTCGTAAATTGCAGATGCTCTGGCCATTTAATAGGATTTTCCGAGCTCGGATTAAGAATTGTAAGCTCTCTAAAACTTCCATAACTTGATTGGTCAACATATTGGAATATTTTAGACTGATGGTTTACCGTAACACTCTCAAACATACCATTAACTGCATTGGTTTTAATCACTGGCATAATATCGCCCGAAAAATAAAGAAAAAGAATAAAGAGTGCGGCAAATCCTAATGTTACAACTCTTCGCTTCCTTTTAATCTTAGTTTTTCTTTTATCTTCTAGCGAAACTTCATTAGCTACACTAATCAATAAAAATGACTTATTGCGCTCTTTATCAAATTCATATTTTTCTGATTCCTCTCTTAATGTTGATACTGTCTCCAATTCCTCTTGCAAAAATGAATAATCAATATACAGTTCGCCGCTCTCCTCGTTCACCTTAAAATCGCCTCCCGTATCATAAACAAAGTACGATTGCTCTTTTTCCCCTAAATCATCAATTATTTCAGGCCTTAAATGAGGTAGATTATCAAAAATTGCAAAAAGGCGATTATAATACACGTTTTGCTCAAATCGCTTACTATTTAGTTTCTTATTTTTAGATTTAGCAACTTTTGATGAAACAACAAAAAAAATAAAAAACAATATCAAATAAGCAAAGCCAGAGAGCCATAATCCTGCATCAGCATTAATATATATGCTTGATTTATGGATATTTAAACTAAGAATATCAATCCAATTGGGCAAGGACAAAAGCGAAATATTATACTCAAAACCATACACAAATGCTACAATAAATGACAGAACCAGCGAAAACCATGCAATACCTCCAATTACTTTATTTGCTGTTTTATCATTATAATTATAAGGAAGCTCGAGCAATGGATTATTCCAAATATAAAATTCGTGAGTATTTTTGGCTTCAGTTACCGCCTCCTTGTCAAACTCAGGAAAACTATATAAAATAACACCATTGTCGGTAACTGAAACTTCTCCCCTATAATGTGTAAGCATATAAGTAAGCTCCCGATTACATTTTTGTTTTGTCCAGCCAGTTATAAGCATTAAATCCGAGGCTGTTATCTTATTATCCTGATGCTTTATATAGGCTAATATCTTTTTATCCTGCTCAAGTTTATCAATGGCTTTTCTATTTCCAAAAGCATAACCAAAAACCATAATTATCAAATTTTCGGTCTTTTTCTTATCCGCTGGCAATTCGTTTGAAAAGAATGATTTTGTATCAGTAAAAAGCATAGTAATGCCATAAAAAACGGCCATAAATATCATTAAAAGAGGTTGTAGCGATTTTGCTAATGCAACAAACACCAGAGCCAATGCTAATCCAACAGTCAAAATATAACTAAAAAAAACAAGTGTAGTAATAAGCTTAAAAACAAATAGAAACAGTTTAATAATAAAATCAAACACTCTGGATAGATTCTCGACAAAAGAACTTGCTCTTCGTTTTTTATTAAGACTAAATTTATAAATAATCTGCCCTTTATCGCTTACCATCAACTCACAATAATAGTCTAACATCAGTAAATTAAGAGCATCTTCAACATTGAATAGCGAAAGTCCAGTTTTTAGTTGAATCTCAGCTTTAGTTAAGGGCTTATTAATTTGCTTTATAGCCTTAAAAACAAGTATATAAGCATTTTTGATGTCTATATTGCTTTGTTCAACAGAATTATCCACATGATTAGCCATAATCAAAGATTTAGTAACTCAATTTACTGAAAATTGTTGAATTATGTAGAAAAATGCTATTGATTAAGTGCTTTTTAACTAAAATACAATTTGAATCTATAAAAAGAGTCAATGGTTCGGAGATTTTTTATAAACTACTTAAATCCATAGATTTACTAAATTCCGTTTTATTTACTATATTGTTTATAACTAGCGGCCTACAGTTTTGAAACAGTAAATTTAGTAAATCTTAACGAAGTATTGAAGAGTAGTACCAATTGAATAATAAATTAACTAAATTTGTAAAAAGTAATTCCAATGAAAAACTCTGAATATACACTATTGCTAGTTGACGATGAGCCTGATATTCTTGAATTTGTTAGTTATAATTTAAAAAAAGAAGGATTCACTGTTCATACAACAAAAAATGGGAAAGATGCTTTAAAAAAGGCAATCAAAATAAAACCACACCTTATTCTTTTAGATGTAATGATGCCAGAAATGGATGGTATTGAAACTTGCGAAGAATTAAGAAAAATTGATTATTTACAAAACACCATTATTGCTATGCTTACAGCTAGAGGCGAAGATTACTCACAAATAGCTGGTTTTGAAGCTGGTGCCGATGACTATATTACTAAACCAATAAAACCTAAAGTATTAATTAGCAAAATAAAAGCACTATTAAAAAGAACCGACAGACAAATTTCTACAGAAAACACAGCACCTAATATCCTTGAAATAAACGATATACAAATAGATTTAGAGAAATTTTTAGTAATATCGAATAATCAAGAACACAATTTACCTAAAAAAGAATTTAAATTACTTTACTTACTTGCCTCAAAACCAGGGAAAGTATTTACTAGGGAAGAGATTTATAGTACTATTTGGGGCGACAGTATTATTGTTGGTGATAGAACAATTGATGTGCATATAAGAAAACTTCGAGAAAAATTAGGAGATAAATGTATTAAAACTGTAAAAGGAGTTGGTTATAAATTTATAATTTCATAAAATACTATAAAATATTATAACATTTCAAATAAAAACATAAAAAAATTTGAATATTAAATAGTAATTGTTTACTTTGCATGAAATTACGCCAAAATAGTCGAGCATGTTAGTAAAAATTAAGTTGAAAAACACAGGAAAGACAATCCTTGTGAATGATAAAGTGTATGAATATTTGACGGGTAATCCATATTTGGCTCAAATAGAATTTGTTAAAAATTTACGTGAGCATTCTTTGGGATATTCATTTTTTCAGAAGCATTGGAAACAAGCATCTGGAAAATACAAAGTAGAAACAATCTACTTACATCGTCTTATTGCAGAAAAATTTATTCCCCAAGAGGAAAGTGATGAACCATTATATGTTCAATTTAAAAATGGGGATAATAAAGATTGTCGTTTAGAAAATTTAGCTTGGGTAAACAGAAGCAAACTTGTTAGAAATACAAAGTATGTCCAAGGAAAAACACAATTTAGAGGAGTATCTAAAGTAGATAAAAAATATAGAGCTGTGCTGTACAATAAGAATGAACGTATATTCTTAGGTCGTTTTGATACACCAGAAGAGGCTGCCTATATTTACAATAGAGAGGCTGAAAAAATATTTGGGAAAACACGTAGCCTGAATAAACTCTCTAAAAAAATTACTGAAAAATTTGATGAAAAATATCAAAGCGAATAAAAAAAGGCTGGAACTCCAGCCTTTTTTTTTACTCATTTTATTATTTTTTATACAAATCAAGCTCCCATTGTCGAATTTTTAGAGCATATTTTGATCGTATTTTTTTACCACGAGGAGTTTTATAGTGACAATATGAAAGCCATAATGAATCAATATTCTCATC
>DAOVUO010000156.1 GCA_030632545.1 Bacteroidales bacterium | reverse complement strand
TAAATCAATACGTTTAACAGAACTATAACTTGTATTAAAATCAACACTAGCAACTGATGAAATAGGTACTTGAACTAATTTTCCTCGTTTATTTCTAAATGTAATTTTTTGGTTAATTAATGCATCTAAATCATAACGGTATGGTTCGGCATATCTTATATTTATTGGATATTGGTCTTCGCCATCTTTAAATTTTGCAGCTTCTTCGCCAAATAGCGATGTGCGAATTGTACTAGCAATTTGAGCTGTAGAAAGGCCAAAACGTTGAGCCATATCTCTATTTATGCTTACATTTAGTTCTGGTTTATCAAATGCTACATCTAGTTTCAGATTCTGAATACCTTGTATATTATTGATTTCAATTATCGACTCAATTGAATCGGCTATAGCAAATAATGTGGTTAATTTATCACCCTGAATTTCAATATTTATTGGCGCACCTGTTGGTGGACCCATAGCATTTTTCTGAAGTTTTATTTCTACACCTGGATACTTATTTAGTAGATTTTTGTTTAAATCTGCCATCAAATTTCCAGTATTTAATTGAATTCTAAACTCCTCGTCAATGAAATTAACTACAATAATTCCTTTATTAGGTGTATCACCAATGGCCATTTCTCTTTCGGCATTAGAGCCTTTACCCACAGTTGCTTGTATCGACTCAATGTATTCTTTATAGCCACTTAATTGTTGTGTTATATCGAGTTCAATTTTTTTCATAAATACATTTGTTGCTTTAATATCAGTACCTTCGGGAAGTGTAACTGCAATATTTATGTATTTAGGTGGATTGTTAGGGAAAAACTCAATTTCGGGTGAACGCCAGCTATAAAATACTTGTGAACCTACAAGTAGCACAATCATTCCTATCATAATTGCTGTTGGTTTTCGTCCAGTTAAGATAAAATTAAGTAATTTTGAGTACCAGTTTTCGAGTTTTACTAAAAATATATCTTTAAACCACAACGAAAGTTTAAACAAGAAAAACACATTTAAAAAGCCTAAAATAGCAAATATCATCATTAAATTTGCCATGGTATATGCCTTTATTATATAGCCAATTATGGCAATAATGCCAAGTATTCCGGAAATAATAATATTTTTACGTTTGTTTAATGTTTCATGAGTTATGTCCTCGTGAATAAATTGACGTGCAAAAACTGGAATAATTACTAAAGCTACTACTAAAGAACTAGTTAAAACAATAATAAGAGTAACTGGGAGTAGGCGCATAAATTGTCCTGGTAAACTATCCCAAAACATTAGGGGTAAAAATGCGGCTAAAGTAGTTGCAGTAGAAGCTATTATTGGTATAGCTATTTCGCCTGTAGCATGTTTTGCTGCTTCTTTTATGCTGTATCCTTGGCTAATATATCTGTAAATATTTTCTACCGTAACAATGGCATTGTCAACAAGCATTCCAAGGGCTAAAATTAGTGCGAAAAGAATAATCATGTTGATTGTGTAGCCTAAGAGACCAATAATACTAAATGCAATTAGCATTGATGTGGGGATTGAAAAACCTACTAAAAGTGCATTTCGTAATCCCAAAAATAGATAGAGCACTAATACAACAAAAGCAAAACCCATAATCATGCTGTTCATCAGGTTATTAAGCTGAGAACGTACATCTTTAGATAAGTCGTTGGTATAATTTATATTTAGGTTTTCGGGTAAATATTTAGATTTTTGTGCATTTTCCACATCCTGAACAGCTTTTTCAACCGCATTTAGTAGGTTTTCGCCACTTTTTTTAATTATTTGTAGCGACACTACTGTTTGGTCGTTTAATCGTGCATAACTTTTTGCTTCAGCATAAGTATCAATCACATCGGCTATATCACGCAAATAAACAATATTTCCTTTTTCGCTTTTTACAATGGTGTTTCTAATTTCCTCCATATTAGTGTATGTACCTACAATTCTGATTGCTCTACGTTGATTTCCTTCAAGTATTTGACCTCCCGACATGCTAATATTTTCTCTGGAAATAGCATTTTTTATGTCAGTAAATCCCACTTTAAGGGCTTCCATTTTTGCAGGGTTTACATTAATTTGAATTTCTCTATCGTTAAGTCCTGTAATATTTACATTACTAATTTCGGAGTGAGTTTCAATTTTATCTTGTAGATATTCGGCATATTCTCGTAGTTCTGACACATTAAAATCTCCTGATAAATTAATGTTTATAACAGGAAATTGCGACATATCAACATCCGAGACACTAGGGTCTGCGTTTAAATCATCGGGCAAGTCATTTTTTGCTTTATCTACTGCATCTTTCACATCTTGCAATGCTTTGCTATTATCTACATCAAAATTAAATTCAATAATAATGATAGAAAAATCTTGTACAGATGTTGATTTAATTGACTTTACGCCTTTAATTGTTTTTAATTTTTTTTCAATTGGTCGCGAAATTAAATCTTCAATATCAGTAGGCGAATTTCCTGGATAAATAGTATTTACAAATATTGAAGGGAACTTTACCTCTGGAAATAGTTCTTTGGGTAAAGTAATATACGACATAATACCAAAAACAGTTATCAATAAAGTAAATAAAAAAACCGTATTTTTATTGGATAAACTATAACTGCTAAGGCCAAATTCGCGTAATTTTTTGATGTTTTTCATTAGTAATTTTTTTTTGCGAATTGATTATTGTACTATCTTTATATTTTGACCTTTACGAACTAAATTATAACCTTCGGTAATTACTAAGTCGCCAATTACTAATCCGCTAAGGATTTCTGTTTTACCGCCTTCGTTTAGTCCTGTTTTCAAATATTGTTTACGTACTTGATAAAAATTATCTTTTTTATCAGCAATAAAAATATATTTACCTTCTAAGTCGCTTTGAATTACTATAGATGAAATAGCAATTGAGTTTTTGCTAGTGTAATCAGATAGAAGAACATTTGCTATTAAATTGGGTTTAATTTTATTATTTATATTACTGATTTTAAAGCGAGTTAGAAAGCTTCTGCTGCTAGGGTTAATAATATTTGAAGTACGGTAAACGCTTGTTTTAATCTCTAAATTAGGAAAAGCAGGAAACATGATAGTAGCTTTATCGCCTCGTTTAATATTTGAAATATAATCTTCAGATACTTCGGCATTTACATATAGTTGATTTAGATTAACAAAATCAAATAATTTAATGGCAGGATTGGCTAATTCGCCTTCTTTTTGGTATATTCTGTCAACAATACCACTAAAAGGGGCAATTAGTTTTGTCATAGATATTTGAACTTTTAATGTTTGAATTTGATTTTCCAAAGCATCTTTTTGGTTTTTTGCTTGCAGAAATTGAATTTCTGTACCAATTTTCTTTTCCCAAAGTTCATTTTGCCTATCAAACATAGTTTGAGCCATTTCTAAGCCAATTTTTGTTTGTTTTAATTGACTTTGTAATAATCTGTCATCTAATTGAGCTAAAACAGTTCCTTTTTGAACTACTTGGCCTTCCGAAACAGCAATTTTTGTTATTCTACCTGGCATTTCCGGATTAATAGCAGCAAATTTAATTGCTTCAATAGCTCCACTTACCGTAATTGTGTGAGAAAAAGTTGTTTTTTTGATACTTACAGTTTTAACTAAGAGTAAATCTTCGGTATTTATCTCAGTTTCAACATTATTTTGTTCAATAACAGCAATTTTTTGATTTATATCACTTATTTGTTTTTGGTAGGCTCTTATTTCCTGTTCTGGTGTTTCGTCTGCTTTTTTTCCTGCACATGATGCTAAAAAAAGTACTGCTAATATGATTATTATATTTCTCATTTTTATTATTTTTTGTATTATATATATTTTATATTCAGTATTTTAAAATTTACTTTCTAACATTTTCTCTAAAGCCACTTTATTATTTAGTAACTGTATCATTTTTTGAAAATAAGTGTTTTGTGCTTGTAGATTTTGATTTTGCGCTTGTGCTAAATCTAAACTTGAGGCTAATCCTTGTCTGTATTTAGCTAAAATATTGTTTTTAATACTCAACGAAAGTTGCATGTTTTTTTCAGCATTTTTAAATGCATCAACACTTTCAATAAGCTTTGCTTTATTTTGTTCAAATTGAATTTGAAATGATTCTTCGGCTACAAATTTGTTATTTGTTATTTTATTTAAGGCCAATTTTTCCTTTTGAATTTTTACATAACGTGAGCCACTTGCAAAAATTGGAATATTTAGTTGCAAACCAATTGAGCTAGATTGAAACCAAGGATATTCATCTCCAGATTGAAAGAAATTAAAAGAATCACGTTGCGCATCTTTTCCAAAAGTATAATATGCAGATAATGTAGGTAAGGTTTTGCTTTGCTGCTGTTTAAGGCTTAATTTTTGTAAATTTTCTTGATTATTGATGATTTTATAATCTATAAAATTTTCTAAATCAAAATTTTGTAGTAAAAGTGCTTCATAATCAGTACTTAAAATTATTTCGTTAAGATTTTGTTTTAAAACAACAGAATCTTTAATACTTAATCCTAATTGAATTTTTAGCATTTTATGGGCAAGCTCTCTGTAAATTTTTATTGATGAAAGAGAACTTTTCATATTATTTACAGTAAGTTGCATTTGATCTACATCAAGTTGCTCAATAAAACCACTATTACTGCGTTCTTGCATATCTTCAAGTACTTTTATCATGTTCATATATGTAAATTGGGTAAGTTCTACACTTTTGTCCATAACTAAAGCATTATAATAACTTTGGGATACAGCTTCTCTGGTGTCTATTTTAGTTTTTTCCATCGCATTTTTCGACATTTTCAAATAGGCTTTAGATGCTTGTAGTCCCACAATGTATTCGCCGCTAAAAATAAGTTGAGTAGCAGTAATTCCCCAATTTGCACTGTATTGCGACCCAAATTGTACAGGCATTGTTCTACTTTCCGGAATTGGTGCTATGGGAGTTAATCCAAATATACCTTGGTTTATTCCTACTACAGAGCTAGTTATGAAATCGGGGAACAATGTTGTTCGTAAATCCAAATTATCTACAACGCTAATATTTGCACTTACAATTGGTAAGCCTATTGCGGTTGTTTCCCACACCGTTTTTTTTGCTATTTCTATGTCAATAGCTGCGTTTTTTACACTTGCATTATATTGTAAGGCATGATTTATTGCCTCGTCTACAGTGAATTTATAGATAGAGCTACTATCTTGTATTTCCTGTGCCCAAAGTATATTTCCACTAACAAGAAATAGCAAGCTAACTAAATAAATTTTTATTTTATTCCACATGACTTAATTTTTTGTTTCTAATTCTTTAATTTTTTGTTCAAATAACTCCACTCCTTTGCGGCTACAGATGCCGTATATATGATAAGTGTAAATTTCTTTAAATAATTCGGTTTGATGATATTTTTGAAAAACTAATGATTCGTCTTCCATGTGTTTTTCCATTCTGGACAAGTGTACAGAGGCAATAATGTCAGGATTCATATTTTCTCTATATAAACCTTCTTTTATTCCTTTTTTTAGATTTGCTAAAAGACTATTAAAAGTATGTTTTCTACGATTTTCATGAAATTTTTTAAATAGTTTTGGGTAATATCTCGATAAGTCAAAATCAATAGCAGGATTATGCTCATTGTCTATCACCGTAGTTAAATATTTATTTATAGCAAGCAATTCTTCAATGGCATTCAATTCGCCCTGTTGAATTTTTTGAATATTTAGCATGTGTTTTGATATATTTCTGAATATCGTATGTTCAACTAAATCAGCTTTATCATTAAAATGCTGATAAAGAGTCTTTTTTGAAATACCTAGCTCGCGAGCTACTTCATCCATTGTAATACTTTTAATACCGTATTTATTATAAAGTTTAAAGACAATGGCCAATATTTCATCATGATTATTTTCCATGCGGCAAAAGTAATTTAATTATACACTAAGGAAACTAAAATAGTGTTAAAAGTTTTCTGGGTTTCCATTAAGTAGCTTAAAATACAGTAATGGCTTATGATACAACTAGTTTAGTATTATGTTTCTCTTGAGTATTTTATTCAGATAGAGAAAATATGTTAATAAATGTGAATAACAATATGAAAAATTAATCGTATACCGTTTTATATAATTGAGGGAAGTCCGAAAAGTCATAATATTGTAATTTAGTCATCCAATTAATTTGTAATTAACTGATTATTACCTTTATTATTGCGATACGGTTTTAGTAATTGTCAAAAAAAAATCGGGATGTTAATACAATTTTTCAAAGAGGACTTATATTGATAAAGGCATTTTGCAAAATCATTCGTCTGATTCCTTTTTGGAGTTTCCTCATAAATGTATTTGAAAATGTTTTATGATTTTTAAAATTGCAAATAATATCTATTGGTACACATTTAGTGCTTTTATAGCTCATTATAAGCTAAATGAAATTTAAAATAATAGTTTTACTATTAAGTTTATTCTATTTTTCAGAGATTTTTGCTCAGCCATT
>DAOVUO010000209.1 GCA_030632545.1 Bacteroidales bacterium | reverse complement strand
GTAGTTCATCAAAAAAAACCACCTTCTTTTTTGTAGATTTTATCGATTTTAAATAATCGGAAAGTTGATAAAATGCCTTGAGCCAGTTTTCCGGAATTGCTAAATCAACTTTCGATTTTGTATATGTTTTTAATTGAATTGAGAAATTATAAAGTTGCTCAGTTTTTTATGCATCTTTAATCCCCGTCATTTCAAAACAAATAGCATCTTTATATATTTCGCGTATCAAAAATGTTTTACCCACACGCCTTCTGCCTATTACCGCCAACATCTCTGGTTCAGGCGTTGAAAGCAAATTAAGCATTATCTTTCTTTCTTCGTAGCGACCAATAAAATCCATATATTATATTTATAGTGGCGAAATCTAGGTAAATATATACACTTTTCGCCACATAAAAAAACGGAATGGTGGCGAAATGTGTAAATTTTTACTAGATTCCGCCACTTATGATTTTTTCTTATTGGCGAAATCGTGATGATTTGACTACATTCCGCCAATATAAAAATAAAAAAAAGCAATATAATAGGTGTAATAAAATTCTATTACAGATTTTGTTTGTAATTTTTTCGCATAATATCTTGGTAGAAAACATTGTTTTCTGTAATTTGTAACAAAAATTTAGAATATGAGCAAAAAAATAGATTTAGAGAAAATTTCTACCCGTGCACCAAAGGGGTTTGATAAAGATGAAACAAAAGCCAAATTAGATGAGATGAATTTGGAATTAAAAGAGTTGCAAAATTTAATGTACGCCGATGGTCATTATAGTTTGCTTGTAATTCTTCAGGGACTTGATGCTAGTGGTAAAGATGGAACAGTAAAAGCTGTTTTTAATGAAGTTAATCCACTTGGAATTTCTGTAAAATCATTTAAAGCACCTACTGAAAAAGAGCGCGCACACGATTTTTTATGGCGAATTCATGCTCAAGTTCCAGAAAAGGGAATGATACATGTTTTTAATCGTTCGCATTACGAAGACGTACTTGTAACTCGTGTTTTAGGTATTACTCCTGACAAAGCGGCTAAGGAGCGATTTGAGCAAATTAATATGTTCGAAAAATTACTTCAATCAAATGGTACGCAGATTTTAAAATTTTACCTACATATTTCTGAAGATGAACAAAAAGAACGCTTTCAGGAACGCTTAGATGATCCTAGAAAAAACTGGAAATACAATGCTAATGATCTTAAAACGGCAAAAGACTGGCCTGCTTATCGAAAATATTATCAGGATGTATTTGAAAAATGTGGTGACGACATTCCATGGCATATCGTGCCTTCGGATCAGAAATGGTATAAAGAGCATTATGTAGCGGAAACTATAATTGATACACTTAAAAGCTTGAATATGAAATATCCAAAATATGTTGCTGAAGAATAGTTTTTGATTTATGGATTTTTTGCAGATGTACATCATTACTAAGTTAACACTTGAATAATTTAACTTAATAATTACAAATTACTAGCAACATGAAACAAATTATTTTAAGATTCTCTGTTATTTTGGGGTTTGCCTTGTTTACATACTCGTGCGGACAAACGCATTACGAAAAACAGGCCGATTATGCGATGGAACAAGAAGCTCCTGCAGGCAATGCAACTATAGAAATGAATGAGGAGGCTGTTGACGAAGGATATCTGGAGAAAAAAAAGAAAGATGAAAAACCAGAAGATTTTAATACCGAAGAATATTCAAAAATTATTGAAAATAACTTTAAGGATGTTGTTCAAAATCCATTAAGTACCTTTTCTATAGATGTTGATAATGCTTCGTATTCAAATATTCGAAGATTTTTACAAAATAGTCAGTTGCCACCTCCTGGTTCGGTTCGAATTGAAGAAATGATTAATTATTTTACCTATGAATATGAAACACCAACAGGAGAACACCCATTTTCAGTAAATTTTGAAATTGGTGAATGCCCTTGGAATTCAAAACGCCAACTAATACATATAGGTTTACAAGGCAAAAAATTGGATTATGAAAATCTTAAACCTTCCAATCTAGTGTTTTTAATAGATGCCTCTGGTTCAATGGAATATGACAATAAATTGCCATTATTAAAAAAGGCTTTAGCTTTATTGTTAAACCAACTTGACGACAGGGATAATGTTTCTATTGTTGCTTATGCTGGTGCTGCTGGTCTTGTATTGCCTGCAACTCCTGCATCGGAAAAGAGCACAATATTAAACGCATTGGATATAGTTGAGGCTGGAGGATCTACAGCTGGTGGCGAAGGTATTCAATTGGCCTATAAGGTGGCTACCGAAAATATAATTGCAGATGGAAATAACCGTATTATTTTGGCCACAGATGGCGATTTTAATATTGGCACATCTTCTACCGATCAGTTAATAGATATGGTTCGTGAGCATGCAAGCAAAAACATTTACCTTACGATTATAGGTCTGGGAATGGGTAATTATAAAGATTATCGCATGGAAGAAATTAGCAATTCGGGTAACGGTAATTATTTTTATATCGACAATATAAAAGAGGCAGAAAAAGTTTTTGTTCGCGAAATGCGTGCAAATATGTTTACAATTGCTAAAGATGTAAAAATTCAGATTGAATTTAATCCAAATCAGGTAAAAGCATATCGCTTAATTGGCTATGAAAACCGTGTGATGGCTAATGAAGATTTTGCAGATGATAAAAAAGATGCGGGAGAACTTGGAGCTGGCCATACGGTTACAGCATTATATGAGATAATTCCAGCAAGTTCATCGGAAGAAATACCAAAATCGAGTGAGCTTAAATATCAAACTACAACTACTACAACTACTGCCTCAAGTAGCAATGAGCTAATGACTGTGAAATTACGTTATAAGCCAATTAAGGAAGAAGTAAGTAAATTAATTGAAATTCCTGTTATTGGCGAGTCTAAAGCACTAGCCTTAACTTCTGATAATTTTAGGTTTAGCGCAGCGGTTGCAGAAATGGGGCTTTTACTTCGCAGTTCTGAGTTTAAGGGCACTTCTACTTACGATCACTTAATTAAAATGGCCAAAGGCGCAATGTCAGAAGATAAATTTGGTTATAGAATACAATTTGTGCAAATGGCGGAAACTGCTAAGTTACTATCAACAAAAATAACTGAAGAGTAGTATAAGATATATTTTTTCAAGTTTTAAGTCCATTATTTATTTTAGTAATGGGCTTTTTTTATGTAATAGTACATTTAACATGGCATTTACAAAAAAGCTAAAAGCTTTCAAACAACATACATCGAATCATATAGAGAAATGGATATTTTTATATCTTTGAAAAAAAATAATATGTTAGAACTAAGAAATAAATTTATAATGCCGCCAATCAAAACGGCTTATGGTACAAAAGAGGGAGTTATTACCGAAAAGCATTTGCAATTTTATTCACGTAGAGCAAAATTTATAGGTGCAATTATTCCTGAACCTTTTTATATAGATAAAGGTTTAAGAGAATTACCTGTTCAAATAGGCATTCATAATGATGAAATGATTGTAGGTCTTAAAAAATTAGCCGACATAATTCATGAAGGTGGCGCAAAAGCTATAGCACATTTGAATCATCCTGGAAGAATGGCAAATCCAATGATACCAAATAATTATTTTTTATCTTCAACTAATGAGGCTTGCGAAAATGGAGGAGCTCAGCCTCAATTAATGACTAAAATTCAAATAAATGACGCTATTAAACTATGGACTGAAGCTGCAATTAGAGCTGAGAAAGCTGGCTACGATGCCATTGAGATTCAGTTTGGTTATGGTTATTTAATTGCTCAATTCTTATCATCAAAAGTAAATAAACGTACAGACGAGTACGGTGGAACTTTTGAAAATCGTTCACGATTGGCATTAGAAGTATTTAATTCGATAAAATCAGCCACTAAAATACCAATTATAGTACGATTAAGTGCTTCGGAAATGATTCCAGATGGTATACAAATAGATGAAATGATTATTTTAGCAAAAAAGCTTGAAAAACAAGATGTAGAAGCTTTACATATAACAGCAGGTTCTGTTTGCTCTAGTGCACCATGGTATTATCAGCACATGTTTATCCCTAAAGCTAAAACCTGGGAATTGGCAGCAAAAATTAAGGAAAATATTGAAAAACCTGTTATTTTTATGGGGCAAATTAATACTGCTGAGGATATTGAAAACTTAGAATCTAACTATAATGCTGATTATATTGCATTAGGCAGGGCTATGATAGCAGACCCTGATTTTGTTGGTAAATATACTGGGCAAATTGATGATGTGATTAGACCATGCCTAGCTTGTAGCGATGGTTGTTTGGGTGGTGTGAAAGGTGGAAGAACTTTGCATTGCATGGTGAATCCAGATGTTGGCGAGTCGGACTATAAATTTGATTATGCGTATAAACCAGAAAAATACGCAGTAGTTGGCGGCGGTTTAGCTGGATTAGAGGCTGCACTTCAATTGAGTAAAATCGGACATCAAGTTACAATTTTTGAAAAAAACGAAATTGGTGGACAATTTAATTTGGCATATTTGCCTGATAAAAAGCAAAGTTTAAAAAAGATTATAGACTATTATATAAAACAAATCGAAAAACGGGAAATTAAGATTGAGAAAAAAGAGGCAATGCTTGATGATTTGAAATATTATAAAGGTGTTGTGATAGCAAGTGGATCTGTGCCAACTATGCCAAAAATTGATGGATTAAATAATTTTGTTTGGGCTGAGGTGCTTAAAAAGAAAAAATTACCTAAAAATAAAAATATACTTGTAATTGGCGGTGGATTAATTGGTATTGAAGTTGCCCATCACCTATTAATAGCTGGAAATAAAATTAGTATTGTTGAAATGCAAGGAGAGATTGCTCGTGGTATTGAGATGATTGAGGGGAAATTCATTCTTAAACATTTAAAAGAAGCTAAAATTCCTATTTATTTAAATACTAAAGTAATAAAAGTAGATAAGGATAAGATTTATTTGGAGGGTGAGCATAATGATGTGATAGAAGAAGTTGACTTAATTGTTGTTTCAGTAGGAATGAAATCCTTTTATCCATTAGCAGAAGAGCTTGAAAAAACTAAAATTCCTTATGTCTTAGCAGGTGATGCACAAAAAGTGGCAAAAGCCGAGGAAGCGATTCGAAGCGGACGACTAATGTCAAGTCAAATTTGAATTAGCTGATAAATTTTTAATTTCTACTACCAATTTAATGGGGCAAATGATTATTTGATTATTAAAGCGTTTACAAATAGGATTTTATAGTGATTTTATGCAAGAAATGCACACATCATTATTCAACTCAAATATACCAACTAAATTGGTAGTAGAACCAAATTTTCCTATGTTTGGAATATGCACAATAGCGAACGGAAACGGATTATCGCTAGTGCTTATCAGAAACAAACTAGCGTAACTAAAACTCAGCTATAATCATATGTAGTTCAATTAATTAGCATATTTTCAGATATTCAGGATGAACTAAGATGATACTTAACAAACTATCTATCTGATTAAAAAGGACAAGTATATATATGGAGCTTACTTATCGACAGTTCCCTATAAAAATACTGTGGATATTATAACAAACTCACCATCTCTAATTGTCCATATACTGGTAGTGCCACTTGCTGGGTCGCCATTTTCAT
>DAOVUO010000547.1 GCA_030632545.1 Bacteroidales bacterium | reverse complement strand
GGCTGTAATTTGTATTTTATAAGCAAAAAGAAATAACGAAGTAGTACATAAATTAATGTAGATAAAAATGATGCAAAAGCAGCACCACTTAAACCATAAAGTGGAATGAAAATATAGTTTGCTCCAATGGCTATAATCATTAAAATAATTGTAAAGTAAGTAAGTACTTTGTAATCTTTAGATGTTGAAATAATTACATTATTCCCTCCTGCAGTCATTTCTATTACTGAGGCAAGTGCAATAAATAGAATTACATACTTACCCTCGCTATACTCCTTGGGTAATAGCTGAAAAACATTGGGTAGATTTGCCCAAATTCCTATAAACAATAGTATGCCAATTATAGTTTGATTAATTACACTCTTTTTGTAGATATCCTGAATAAAATTTAAATCGTTATTCTTCCATGCATCGGCATAAAGAGCAGAAGCAATTTTTAAAAGGGGCTTGGATGGAACTTTTACTAAAGCACCAAAGAAATAGCTTATGGTATAAATCCCAGTAGTACTCAAGCTAGCCATGGCACTAAGCATTATAATATCAACACGCATAACTACAATTCCTGCAAAACTGCTAATAAAACTAAATAAGCTTACACTTGCCATACTTTTAATTAACGACTTATTCAGAAAGTTAAAATTAGGCTTAAACGAAAATTGCTTCGACTTGATTAATAGAAAAAGCATAACTGTTGGTGGAACAAAAAAAGCAGCAATATAAAGCGAAACAAAGCCTTTTAAATCTACTACATCAAAATAAAACAAAGCTATGGCAATACTAAAGAATATGCGTTTTATAAATTCGTTAAGGAATAAACCAATGGTTGCATTATAAAGTACAGTAAAATAATTATCCAAATAGTTGAATAAAAGGTAGGCAATTAAAAATGGGATAGTATAAAAGAAATATTCAATAAATAATGGCGATTGCTCAATATTACTATCGTAGATAATAGGCTTTAATCCAAAATACAAGGCACTACTGACTATAATGCCTAAAATCCCTACTAGTATAAGTATAAAAACAAAACCATTATGTTGTTTTTCTTCATTTCTGAAAAAAGTAAACATTCTGATAATGGTACTATTAAATCCTAGGCTTGCGATTAAAGCAAAAATTATTGCATAAGAATTAAGTAAACCTAATAATCCATTTTCGGCTGCACTTAAGATATTGGGTAATAACAGCCCTGTATTAATAAAGCCTAGCCCAACGCCTATATAGGAATAAGCAGTTCCTTTAATTGTTTGTTTTTCTATTATTCCCAATTTATGCCATGCTTATAAAGTGCGACAAATGTAACTGATTTTTTTATTCCAATGGAAATGTTTCATTAATATTTAATACTTTTGGTGAAATCATAAAAATTTATGCTTATGTTTTCAAAAGAGGTATATACAAACAGACGTAAACAATTAAAAGAAAAAATCCAATCGGGCATTGCGTTTTTTCCTGGTAATAGTGAAATTCCGTTTAACTATAGAGCCAATCCGTATCATTTTAGGCAGGACAGTAATTTCTTGTATTTCTTTGGAATAGACAAACCAAACTTAGCAGCAATTATTGATTTTGAAACAGGAGAAGAAATCCTATTTGGCGATGATATTGATATAGATGATATAATTTGGATGGGTGCTCAACCAACAATGGCTTCTCAGGCAGAAAAAGTTGGTGTGAAAAAAACTTTAGCAATGAGTGAGCTAGATAGTACTTTTAGAAGTTATATAGCTAAATCAAAAACAATTCACTATGCTCCAATTTATTATAATACTATAGCCGTATTATTATCCGAATTAACGGGTAAATCGGTTGCCGAAGTAAAAAAAGAAGCTTCGATAGATTTTATTAAAGCAATAGTATCTTTGGCTGAGATAAAAGATGCATTTGAAATTACTGAAATAGAAAAAGCTGTTAATGTTACTCGTTTAATGCATATTACAGCTATGCGAATGGCACAACCTGGCCGAATTGAACAAGAAATTGCTGGAACTATTGAAGGTATTGCACTTGCACATGGCGGACATGTTTC
>DAOVUO010000542.1 GCA_030632545.1 Bacteroidales bacterium | reverse complement strand
GCTGGACAGGTTGTAGGCAGTGGAATTGTGGTTGATCAATCGAAATATTTGACCGAAATTTTAGAATTTAATGCCAATGAAAAATACATTTGGGTACAAGCTGGTGTTGTCCTCGACGAATTAAATCTTTTTTTAAAGCCCTACGGACTTTTCTTCGGCCCCGAAACCTCCACCTCAAATAGAGTAATGATAGGCGGAATGCTAGGCAATAATGCTTGCGGTTCGCATTCGCTAATTTATGGCAGTACTCGTGACCATACTTTGGCAGCAAAAGCATTGCTTTCTGATGGTTCGGAAGTTTTGTTTGAAGATATAACTAAAACCCAATTTGCAGATAAGTGCCAACAAAATGATTTAGAGGGTAGTTTATACCGTCAGATAAAGGAAATACTAAGCAATAAAGAAAATCAGAAAAATATACGTAGCGAATTTCCTGATAAAGCAATAAAACGACGTAACAACGGATATGCCATTGATATTTTGCTCGAAACAGAAATCTTTAGCGATAAACTGGAGAAATTTAATTTCGCAAAATTGATAGCTGGTTCAGAAGGAACATTAGCTTTTGTTACAGCCATTAAACTAAACTTAATTCCTCTTCCACCAAAGGAAAAAGCTTTATTGTGTGTACATTTTAATTCACTCGAAGAGGCTTTGGAGGCAAACCTGATTGCACTAAAACATAATCCATCGGCTGTTGAACTTATGGATAATGTGATTTTGGATTGTACTTTGGAAAACAAGGAACAAACTGCAAATCGTTATTTTGTAAAGGGAAATCCGCAAGCAATTCTGATTATTGAGTACTACGGTAATTCACGACAAGAAATTGAACAACGAGCAGAGGCCACAAAACAAGAAATGCAAAAGGCAGGCTACGCTTATCACTTTCCACTAATTTTACCCCCCGACACGCAAAAGGTGTGGAATCTAAGGAAAGCAGGTCTTGGATTACTTTCAAACTTACCCGGAGATGCAAAACCTGTTTCGGTAGTTGAAGATACAGCCATCAATCCTAAATATTTACCTGCTTACATTGCAGACTTTAAGCAAATGCTGGCAAAGTACGGACTTAAAAGCATTTATCATGCACACATAAGTACAGGCGAATTGCACCTCCGCCCAGTACTAAACTTAAAAGATAAAAAGGATGTAGAACTATTTAAAATAGTGGCAACTGAAACTGCTCAATTAGTCAAAAAATATAAAGGCTCGCTTAGTGGCGAACATGGCGATGGTCGTTTGCGAGGCGAATTTATTCCATTTATGCTTGGCGAGGCAAATTATCAACTAATAAAGCAAATTAAAAGTACTTGGGATGCACACAACATTTTTAATCCAGGTAAAATAGTTGATAGTCCGCCTATGAATACAAATTTGCGCTATGAGCCAGGCAAGAAAACAGAACCAATAGAAACTGTATTTCACTTTGAGGGAGGAATTTTACAAGCTACGGAAAAATGCAATGGTTCGGGCGATTGCCGTAAAACACATATTATTGGCGGAACTATGTGTCCAAGTTTTCAGGCCACCCGAGATGAAAAAAATGTAACACGTGCTAGAGCAAATATTTTACGTGAGTATTTAAGCGAATCGCCGCAAATAAACCCTTTCGACCATAAGGAAGTATACGAAGTATTGGATTTATGCCTTATGTGCAAGGCTTGTAAATCGGAATGCCCATCGAGCGTAGATATTACAAAACTAAAAGCTGAATTTTTGCAGCATTATTACGATGCCAACGGAATCCCTTTCCGCTCGTGGTTGATTGCACATATTAGTAAATTCAATGCCATTGGCAGATTAGTTGCACCCATTAGTAATTTTGTGATGCAGCATCCCCTATTCCGAAAATACATATTTGGCAAAATTGGCTTTGAAGAAAAACGCAAGTTCCCAAAACTACAAAGCAAAACCCTAAAACAGGCAGCTAAAAAATTAGTACGAAAAGACAATGCTCAAACTAAGCAAAAAGGCACGGTATATCTATTTGCAGATGAATTTACAAATTTTAACGATACGGATATTGGAATAAAAACAATTCGCCTGCTAAGTAAATTAGGCTATAAAGTTATTATCCCAAAACATTACGAAAGTGGCCGAACATATATTTCTAAAGGATTAG
>DAOVUO010000037.1 GCA_030632545.1 Bacteroidales bacterium | reverse complement strand
CCTTGTTCAGCTGCTCAATAATATCGGCGGCTTTAATTGTTTTTTGAGCACTTACATTTAATGTAAATCCTATAAAAGCTAAAAATAATGCTGTAATTGTTCTCATACTATATAATTTTGGTTAAAATATTTCTTTCTTTAAAGACGATAAAATTATATAAGTGCTGCATTAGTTTTTTTTAGCGTTAACTAAATTGTGCTATTTTTTTTAATCAGTATCTTAGCATTAGTTTTTTTTAAACTAATAAAACCGTATTCTCAAGTTTCAAGCAAAAAGAACTTCCTTTGTTTACTTCGGATTTTACAATGATTTTTGCTTTTATTAAATCAGCCAATCCTTTAGATATTGCTAATCCAACTCCCATTCCACGGAATAGCTCTTCTTTAGTTTCAATTTTTTGAAAGGGTTCAAAAATATTTTGGATTTGATTTTCAATAATACCAATTCCTGTATCATTTACAAAAAACAATAATTGCTTCTCTTTATTAGTCGTGATAATGAACTCAATAAGTCCAGTTTTTGTGTACTTTACTGCATTCTCTAAGAAGTTGAGTAAAATGTGGTGTAATGCGTCTTTATCAAAAAAGAGATTAATCTCTCTAAGCTCTTTATCCATTGTTAGTACAAAATGAATTGTAGGCTTTTCTGCTAGCAACGCATTTGTTTGCTCTATCAATGTTTCAACCAATTCCATTAGTCTGAATTTCGAAGCATCAATTTCATATTCCCCAACCTGTATTTTCGAAGCTTGCAGTATAGTTTCTATCATTCTAAGTAATGAATCGCTTGCAGTTTGTATTTGTTTAATATGTCTTTTTTTTGTGTCATTATCATTATTTGAATCACCAAGCAAGCTACTAAATCCAACAATTGCATTTAGTGGTGTTCTTATTTCGTGCGAAAGGTTTTCTAGAAATGAAGTTTTTAAATTATCAGCCCGTTCTGCTCTTTCTTTTTCTAATTGAAGTTGATGTGTTCTTTCTTTTATTTTTTCTTCTAAATCCTGATGGTAGATTTTTAATTGTTCATTTTGAGATTTAATTTCTTCGTATTGATTGTTTATAGTTTTGTGTTGTTTATTAATAGTAAAGTTTTTTTTCTTTATCTTTTGATAATAGACTATGATGATGACAATTACTGTTATAAAAAGTATAAGGAGAGATGTCAGTCTTTTTTTAAGGATTGTTAATTCTTCTAATTCTTTAGTCCGCTTAAGGTCTTTTCTTTTTAGTTTTTCTATTTCTAAATTTTGTTGTGCTGCTTCGTATTTTATTTCTAAAGACCTAACATCGCTTAGCTTTTCTATATTGAAAAGGCTGTCTTTTAATAATATGTGTTTTTTTAATGTAATCAGAGCTATTTTGTATTCGCCTTTTTGTTCATAAGCATTGCTTAAATGTTTAATGGCAGCTATTTGATTATTAAGAAAATTATATTTTTTTGCTAATTTATTGCTTTCTACAAAGTTGGCAATGGCTTTATTAATAGTTTGATTTTTCAATATCCCTTTTTGTTTTTCAGCTATTAAAAGTTGTAATTTCCCTGTATTATATAAAACCTTAGAAATGCCATAAGCATCATCAATGTTTTGTTTAATTATTAATGCTTTTTTATAATTTTGACTTGCCAAAGAATATTCGCCTAACTCTCTATATGAATTTGCAATATTCGAATAACAAAAGCTTTGTCCAGAAATATCATTATATTTTTTTTTGATTATTAATGATTTTGAGAAGTATTCTAAGGCTTTATTATATTTTTTTTGAATGTTATAAACAGTAGCAATATTGTTATAACTATAACTCATTGCAAGTGTATCTTTTAATCTTTCCTTAATTTTAAGCGATTGAAAATAGTAGTCCATTGCTAAATCAAAATTGTTTTGTACAAAATTGGTTACGCCAATATTGTTCAAACTTTGTGCAATTCCTTTTTGGTGGTTGATTTTTTTTCTCAAATCCAATGCCTGTAAGTGATACTGAATTGCTTTTTCAAAATCACTACGGTTTTTATAAATATTCCCTAGCTGGTTATATAAAAGTGATAAACGGATTGTATCTTTAATGTTTTGAGCAAGTTGAATCCCTTTGTTTGCATAAATAATGGCAGAATCGGTATTAGACCTACGATAAGTCTTAGCTAATTCAGTATGCAAATCTATTTGAATAGTATTGGTATTAGCTTTTTGTATTTCTCTTTTGATACTATCAATACGTGATTTTTGTGCAAAAATGGAATAGTTAAGTACTAATAGTATAAAACTGATTATTGTAAAAGCCTTTTGCATAGAAAAAATAATAATATGAGCAATATATATATATTATTTTAGAAAAGTCTTTATATTGTATGAGAAAAGTGAAATTGTGTGAAAAAATAGTATTCTAATGTAGAGCGTTCATACTAGCACGTTGCTTAAGTTTTACATAATGTACACTGTTGGTCAAATAATGTGGACAGTTGAGCTTCGCACGTTGAAGTATTTCAATATAATGTGGACAATAAATGAAATAATGTGGACAGTTTAGCTTCGCAGGTTGAAGATTAGGCATTTCGGAATAACCCCTTCCTAAAATAGCTTTACAGATTTATTCACGCTATGGAATTTTATATGTTTTTGACATACTGCTTGAAAATGAAGTGATTAACAAACAAGAAGCTTTTGATAAGTTGACAATTTTATATAATACAAATTCAAGATTACCAAAAAACGAAATTGATAAGCGTTTAAAAGAATGGTTAAATTAAGAATATAAATAATCTAAGCACCTAAGGCCAAGTGTATCAAGCAAACTTATATTGCCAAACTAGGAGTGCTATAGAAAAAAAAAGGTAGAATTATGAGAAAAAAAGGATGGATTAAGACGTCTGCAAAAAAGACATCACTAAAAGTGAGCGATGTAGAAAAAAGTAGGATAACCGAATATTTTCAAACTCTGATTGAAGATTTTCAAGCAAGGATAAAACCACCAGAAGATACAAAACTTAATTACCTAGCTGATGTGTTTTCATCATGGTATCGTAATTATTTTTATATCAACGAAAAATGGAAATCTGAAGCAGAAAATCGCATAGAAAATGAACGGGTGAATAAAGTAGTAAGACTTGAATACTTAGGGGGCGACAGTTTCAATTTTTCTTATTTTAGATATACTGGACAATGGCATCTTGTTGCAACAGATATTACTTTGCAACAATGTAAAGAGATGATTTTGGGGAATTCAAATTTCCAACCAATGTTTTTTTAAAAATGTAAAATTTCAAGTAGAGAAGCTGAAAGCGTTTATAATGGTGCTAATAGACTATGTGGAACAGGGAAAATATAAGTATGATATTTTGAAGCTTATATAAAAACGTAGTAAAGAGGGAAAAGCCACCTAGACAGCCACCTGTAAAATCAAAAAACGCTAACTATTAATCAGTTAGCGTTTAATTTTGTAGCCTCACCAGGACTCGAACCTGAATCTAGAGTTTAGGAAACTCTTGTTCTATCCCTTGAACTATGAGGCCAATTGCGTGCGAAATTAAAATTTTTTAGTTTTATTCCAAACTATTATATGGGATACTCGTACAGTAATTATATAAAAAACTGTTTTCCCATTATTTACATAACAAAAAGCTTTAGAGTTTGGAGAATCCATTAAATATATTTAATTTCGCAGCATATATGTAGACGGATAGGAAGGGGACAAGCTGTCCCCTTATTTATTGTTTTGAAATGATTAGTAAACAAAAACTGGAAAATCAAATAGAACAGATACTTGAGGGAAGCAATAAATTTCTTGTAGATTTAAAGTTGAGTAGCTCAAATATTATCAGAGTTTTTATTGATGGAGACAGTGGTGTTAGTGTTGATGATTGCATAAAGCTTAGTCGAAGGATTGAGGAAGAATACGACAGAGATAGTGAGGATTTTGAATTGCAAGTTTCATCGGCAGGATTAGATACACCTTTGAGGCATATTCGTCAATTTATTAAAAATATTGGGCGAGATATAAAAATACAGACTCAAAAAGATGATCAGTTTACAGCAAAACTTTTGAGCGCAAAAGATAATACAATCGAGCTTGAGCATAAGTTTATGCAAAAAGCACCTAATGCAAAAAAGAAATCAGAAGTGATTGAAAACATTAGTTTAAAAATAGACGATATTAAATCAGCAAAAATAGTTATAAGCTTTTAATACAAAAGAGCGATGGAAAATATTAATCTTATAGATACGTTTTCGGAATTTAAAGACACTAAAAACATTGATAGACCAACAATGATGGCTATTTTAGAAGATGTTTTTCGTGCAATGCTAGTTAAGAAATATGGTAGTGCCGAAAATTGCAGTATTATCATTAATATTGATAAAGGCGATTTTGAAATTTTATGTTATCGTGAAGTAGTTGAAGATGACGAAATTGAAGATGCTACGAAACAAATTAGTTTAAGCGAAGCATTAAAGATTGATGATGATTATGAAGTGGGCGAGGAGGTTGCCGAAGAGGTTAAGCTTAGTGATTTTGGTCGTCGTTCTATTTTATCCTTACGTCAGAATTTAAGTTCGCGTATTTCGGAACTCGAAAAGGATAATATTTATAATAAGTATAAAGATAGAGTAGGGCAGATTATTACTGGTGATGTTTATCAAGTTTGGAAACGCGAAATTTTAGTTATTGATGATGAAGGTAATGAATTAGTTTTACCAAAAAAAGAGCAGATTCCAAGCGATTATTTTCATAAAGGTGACACAGTTAGAGCTATTGTACTTGAAGTAAATTTGAGAAATAACAATCCTCAAATAATATTATCTCGTACTTCAATTGTGTTTTTAGAAAGATTATTTGAGCTTGAAGTCCCAGAGATATACGATGGCTTAATTACGATAAAAAAGATTGTTCGTATGCCTGGCGAAAGAGCAAAAGTTGCTGTGGAGTCTTACGACGATAGAATTGATCCTGTTGGTGCTTGTGTTGGAATGAAAGGACACAGAATTAGTGGAATTGTAAGGGAATTACGAAATGAAAATATTGATGTAATTAATTTTACAAATAATATCGAACTTTTTATTCGTCGTGCTTTAAGTCCAGCTAAAATTACAGAGGTAAAGATTATTGAAGATGAAAATCGTGCCGATGTTTATCTTGAGCCAGTAGAAGTTTCTAAGGCAATAGGTAAAGGTGGATTTAATATTAAGTTAGCCATGCAACTATCTGGCTATAACATTGAAGTGTTTAGGAATAAGACAGAAGAGGACGAGGAAGATGTGGATTTAAGTGAATTTTCTGATGAAATTGATCCTTGGGTTATTGAAGAGCTTAAACGTGTTGGTTGTGATACAGCAAAGAGTGTGTTGGCATTGACAGCTAAGGAACTAGAAGAGAGAACAGATTTAGAAGAAGAGACGATTCAAGATATAATACAAATTTTACAGAGCGAATTTGAGTAATATTTCGGTTTATTATTACTTTCGTAAAGTATTTATATTTTTTAGGTTTATGGCAGAAAGCGGAAAAAAAAGACTTAGTAAGCTGGCACGAGAATTAAATGTGGGGATTAACACTATTGTTGAATTTCTGCAGAAAAAAGGTGTTGATATTGATGCCAATCCCAATAATAAGGTGGATAAGGAGCATGTAGATATGCTTTATAAGCAGTATAAGGCAGATTTCAACTTGAAGAAAGAGACAGATAAAATATCGTCTTTGAGAAAATTGATAAAAAAGAAAGCTGTTTCTCTTAGAGATAAGGATGATGAGGAGGAGCAAGATGATATTGTAGATGATGATAAAGATGTACCTGAGGATATATTGCATATTCAGGATCGCACTTCAAAAATCATAACCGAAGAAATTAAGCCAGCAAAAATTGAAGAACCTGTTAAGCCTAAGCAGAAAGAAGAAGTAGAGTTTATTGAGGAAAAAAATATACTCGATGGACCTAAAGTAGTTGGGAAAATTGAAATTGAAGAAAAGATCGCAAAAAAACCTGTTGTCAAGAAAGAGGAAAAGCTTAAGGACGAGCAGGAATCACCTGTGGAAAAGATAGAAACACCTGAGATAAAGGTGGAAAAACAAGAGAAGGAAAAACAGGAAGTTAAAAAAGAGCTTGTAGATGAAGTTGAGGAGAAAGCTAAAGAAAAAGCTAAAGAAAAGCCAAAAGAAGATTTAAAGGAAGATAAATCTAAAGAACCTATATCTAAAGAGCCTAAAAAAGAAAGTATTATCGAAATAAGTAAGGATACACTTGAGAAAGTTGTAGAGCCAAAGAAAAAGGCTAATACAAAGACGATTGCATCAAGTGTTAAGCCTGTAAGGAAGAAACTCGTTCTTAAAAAGAAAGTTGATTTAGAAAATCAAGAGAAAAAAAAGAATGAAACCCTAAAAAATCAAGAAGACAAGAAACTTGCGGGTGAAAAAAATAAGCAAGCCGAAGTCAAAGAAACTGTTTTTCGTACTAAAATAGAACAGTTGTCGGGGCCAACAGTTATTGGTAAAATTGATTTGCCAGTTAAGGAGAAAAAAAAGGAACAGGATAAGCGTAATAAAAAGAAAAAGCGTAAACGTATAAGAAAAGACCATGTGAATATTAGTGGTTTTCAAGATCAACCAAAGAAAGTGATAAAAGTAGGTGATAAAAAAGTTGCAACTACTCAAAATAAAACTCAGAATAATAGAACTCAAGTTGGAAACAAACGTTTAAAGCAAGTAAAAAAGAAACATCATAGACAGGATCCTTTGTTAAAAAGAGAGGTGAATGAGGAAGATGTTCAAAAGAAAGTGAAAGAAACTCTTGCACGTTTGCAATCAAAGGGTAAAAGTAAAGCTTCAAAATTTCGTCGTCAAAAGCGTGATAATGTTGAGAAAAAGCATCAAGAAGAGATAGAAAGACAAGAGGAAGAAAGCAAAGTACTTCAAGTGACTGAGTTTATTCCTGTAAGTGAGCTTGCTTCGCTTATGGAAGTTCAAGTTAATGATGTTATTTCTACTTGTATGAGCTTAGGTGCTATGGTTAGTATTAATCAGCGATTAGAAGCTGATTTACTTACTCTTGTGGCTGAGGAATTTGGATATAAAGTTGAGTTTATTAGTGTAGAAATTAAGGAACAAGTTGAAGAAGTTGAGGATAAACCTGAAGACTTAATTCCACGACCTCCTATTGTTACGGTTATGGGACATGTTGATCATGGAAAAACTTCATTCCTTGATTATGTGCGCGAAACTAATGTAATTGCTGGTGAAGCTGGCGGAATTACTCAGCATATTGGTGCTTATAGGGTAACTTTAAAAAACGGGAAAGAAATTACATTTTTAGATACTCCAGGACACGAGGCTTTTACTGCTATGCGTGCTCGTGGAACACAAGTTACGGATATAGCTATTATTGTAATTGCGGCTGACGATAGTATTATGCCTCAAACTAAAGAGGCAATTAGCCACGCTTTAGCGGCTGGTGTACCTATTGTTTTTGCCATTACAAAAATTGATAAGCCAAGTTCAAATCCTGATAAAATAAAGCAGGAACTTGCTAGTAGGGATTTGCTTATTGAGGAGTGGGGCGGTAAATATGGTTCTATTGATATTTCTTCTAAAACGGGTGAAGGAATAGATGATTTATTGGAACGTGTTTTATTAGAAGCTGAAATGCTTGATTTAAAGGCTAATCCAAAGAGAAATGCTGTAGGTACAATTATTGAATCTACATTAGATAAAGGACGTGGATTTGTTGCTACTGTTTTAATTGCAACTGGTAATTTAAAAGTTGGTGATATAATTCTAGCGGGTCAATATCAAGGTAGAGTAAAAGCAATGTATAATGAGCGTGGCCAAAAAGTGAAATTTGCTCATCCATCGCATCCTGTATTAATTTTAGGATTAAATGGTGCTCCAGGTGCAGGTGATAAGTTCAATTCAATGGATGATGAACGAGAGGCTCGTGAAATTGCAAACAAGCGTGAACAAATTATTCGCGAACTTGGTCAACGAAGTAATAAGCACATTACATTAGATGAAATTGGTCGCCGTATTGCCGTTGGTAACTTTAAAGAACTTAACGTTATTCTTAAGGGTGATGTGGATGGTTCTATTGAAGCATTGGCAGATTCATTAATTAAACTTTCTACTGAAGAAATTCAAGTAAATGTGATTCATAAAGCTGTGGGGCCAATTGCTGAGAACGACATTATGCTTGCTTCGGCATCAGATGCAGTAATTATTGGTTTCCAAGTAAGGCCATCGGTAGCAGCTCGTAGATTAGCAGAAAAAGAAGGTATCGAAATTAGACTTTATTCTATTATTTATGATGCTATTGAGGAACTTAAGAGTGCAATGGAAGGTATGCTTTCGCCAGAGATTAAAGAAGAAATTCTTGGTTCTGTTGAGGTGAGAGAAGTATTTAAAATTACTAAAGTGGGTACGGTTGCTGGTTGTTTGGTAACTGAAGGTAAAATATTACGTAGTTCTAAAGTTCGTATTATACGCGATGGTATTGTTGCTTACACTGGTGAACTGGGTTCATTAAAACGATATAAGGATGATGTAAAAGATGTCCGTAGTGGAATGGAATGTGGTTTGAATATCGAAAAATATAACGACATTAAAGTAGGTGATATAATTGAATCCTACCAAGAGATAGAAGTGAAAAAGAAACTATAAGTTTTATTTTCAGAATATAAAATTATAAATCTGGTTAGTTTTGCTATCCAGATTTTTTTTTGGATTGTTTTATAAGAATTGAGCTGATAACGCTTCGGTATAAATGAAGTTTACAGGTAATTTAGGTTCACAATCGGTATGACACATTATTTAACTTAAAACTTAACTGCCTGCCCCGAACATCGGGAAGTATTATTAGTACATAATACGGATTAAATAGTGATAATGAATTTTATAAAACTATTCTTGCCATTTGTATTCGCTGTTTTTAGTGGTTTTTTGATAAAGGCACAGGAAAATACTACACTGTATTATTATGTCGGGGCTACTAATATTGATACTGCACAAAATAAAATTTTATATCTCTCTAAAATTGAGAAACTTACTTTTTTTGGATCGTTTAGTTTTATGGATTATAATGCAATCCCAAAAAGGATTGAAGGTCAGTATATTAATTACTTAGGGGAATTTCAAAAAAGGAAAAAGCAATTGAGTTATAAGTTTACTACTTATTATTTATCGAGTAATAAAACAGAGATAAAAGTAAGAATTAAAAAGGATATAAAGCGTTACAGAGGAAATGGATATAGAGTTATTAGGGTAAGGAAATTTTTGTACGTTCACTTTCAAAGTACAGTTGATTTTTAGATAGTACGCATTTTAAAAGTATTGAATATAAAAAAAGGCCTTATCATTTTTGATAAAGCCTCTTTTTATTATTATGGGAAAAACGGTATTACTTTGCTGATGCTTCTGCTACAAAGCTTATTGATAAATTCATGATATCAACAGGAATATATGGTGAAAGGCTTGATAAATCAACAAATTCGCTACTAAAACCATCAGGAATATTATCACCAGAGGAAACAAAGCCGCCATTATTGAAATAAGCAGGAGAATTTGCGTCTTCTAAAACACCTTCGAGGTACAGGCTAACTAGTAATTCGCCCCACTCGCTATCATATAATCTATGAATTTCGTCAGATATAATAGTTTTAAACGAATAGGTGTCAAATATTCCTTCAACAGTTTCTAATGTCATTGGCGGAAGTGCAACTTGAGCAACTGAAATGTTGTTTTCGATATTTGCTCTTGCAACAAATGCCCAATCGTAACCAGAAACATCAGGAGCAAACAACCACATATCTGGGTGATTAGAATTTCCAAATACTTCTACTTCGTTTCCTGTTTTACCAACAAACATTTTTAAATTATTTAAACCAAAACGGTCTATTATAGGATAGTCTGTAATATAAACAATCATGTGTTCGTCATAACCCATCTCGCCAGCTTCACTATAATCTACTCTATATTTTGTATCTTTATATATTGGGTCAGTTCTTGTATCTATATTATACAGAGATACAATTGCAGTACCTTTTACTGGCTCGTTATTCCAAAAAACTTGCATTGCATAATCATCACCATCTTTAACTGTAAGACCAAAAGCATAATTTATACCTTCAAATGTTACATTTTCTTGAACTACCAAAGATTTTGTTCTGTCATCATCTCCTGTAAAAGTAGTAGATAAAGATTGTGCTAGATTATATGTATTAATGCCACCCATTATTTCCTCAATAAATTGAGCGGAAAATTCACCAATTGCTACAAATGTTCTAAGGTGCTCGTATAATTCTGCACCTTTTAGCGTATCCTCCGAAGCATATTTAGTTCCACTACTATTACTTATTGATGCAGGGATATTGACACTAAATTTATCAGGAAGGTTTACGCTACCATCATTTACTTCTTCATCTGTTTCGCAGGCAACAAAGCTAAATATTGTTATGGCGATAAAGAGAAGATAGGTTCTCAAATTTTTCATGTGTTTCTGTTTTGATATATAATAGTTAGACGCTGAAAGTGTGTAAATGGTTTGGTCAGTTTTTTTATTTAACAAATTTTTGTAAAATGCTGTATTTTCTAGGCTTGTAATTAATCATTTTTGAATTGATTTTAAGTAGTTTATAAGTTAGTGATGTATGAAATATAACAACATTTGTTTTTTTATTTAAAACTTATTAGCTTAGTATTTTAAGTGATTATAATTTAAAAGGCATTGTGTATAATTATAATACTTCGTTAAGATTTACTAAATTTACTGTTTCAAAACTGTATGTCGCTAGTTATGAGTAATATAGTGAATAGAACGGAATTTAGTAAATCTATGTATTTCAGTAGTTTATAAAAATTTACCGAACCATTGTAATTAAATATATACTGGAAATGGGAATAATTAGCTGGATAAATGGGATAAAACAAAAAACTGAATTTGACAAAGCCTTTGCTTATTTGAATAATATTGCTTCTATTAAGCCAAATGCAAGTAAAGTATTTGATTTATTAAAAGAACTGAATTTTGATTCAAGTGATTTGCAATTGGATAATTTGCTAGCTGAATTAAAAAAAATAAAATACGCTTCGAATACTAACGATGTGTATTACTTTTATTTTCCTATAGTTACCCATATTCTGTTTTATAAACCTAAATACGAAAAGGATATTTTAGATTATTTAATTGAGCCTAATTTTGCTAATGGAACTACCGAAACAATAGAGATGATTTCATTGATTCAGGGAGCAATGAAGTTTAAATTATCTGAGAGTAAAAACTATCTGACAAAGGAAAGTCAAAAATGGATAATGATAGAATTACCAAAAATGGAAAATGAAGTAGAGCGTGAAATACAGAAATGTTGGAAAGAACTTGATGAATAGTAGTTTGAATTTTATTTAGTGCCAGATTTTTATTGTTTTGTACAGGTTTTAATATCAAGAGTTTTTTTATTTATCTTTGTATTGTTGATTTCATTCAAGCATATCATTATGCTTTTTTGCATTGATTCGTAATATTATATATGACTAAAACTTACTTATGACACAAATATTTACTTTTCTGTTTTTTACTTTATTGGTTGCGGTAATATCTTATTTTGCTACCAGAAAAACGGCAAAAAATACTTCAGATAGTTATTTTCTTGGTGGAAGAAGTCTAACAGGAGTTGTGATTGCAGGTTCTCTTTTGCTCACAAATTTATCAACCGAGCAAATTGTTGGATTAAACGGTGCTGCCTATAAAGAAGGTATTTTGGTAATGGCTT
>DAOVUO010000463.1 GCA_030632545.1 Bacteroidales bacterium | reverse complement strand
CATCTATAAAAACACTTTGCTTATCAAAATTACTACAGGCCTTACACATAGACTTATGCAATTTTAACTGTATTTCTTCTTTTAAATCAAGCTGCATGTGTATTTTTTTCTCAATTAATTCTGTGGCTCTAAGACAAGAAAGGAAAAAAAAATGCATTATTTTTTTCATGATAGAAACTTATACTTCATTTTTAAACCAATTATTTTCTAAACAATCTCTTAGCCTTAGCTTGGCACGATGCATCATTTGCCAAAAATTAGTCGTACTAATTCCTATTTCCTGACAAATTTCTTTCGATGATTTTTCGCCATAATACTTCATTTGAATAACCGTATTAAATTTATCGGGAAGATTTTTGATACAATAATTTAATATTTCAATAAATTCAAAATCATCTAACAAGTTATGGTCAAAGTCCATATTCCAATCCTTTGGCCTTTTATCTTTAATCCACTCACCATTTGCATCAAAAAAATTTGACAAGGAATCATATTCCACATCTTTGCCTTTTCTATATCTTATGCGATAATAATCGGCAATTTTGTTATTAAGGATAGCAAATAGCCAAGTTTTAGGATTGCTCTCTCGTTTAAAATTATTAATACTCTTAAATGCAGATAAAAAAGTTTCCTGTACTATATCTTTTGCACTCTCTAAATCAGATATTTTATATTTTGTCCAAGAAAGCATTTCGTCAGTATAATCATTAATCCAACTTTCTATTTGTAACTGTTTCTCTTCCATAAGTTCTAGGTTTTTCGTGCTATAAAATATTTAGCACTTAAACTTACTACTCTGTTTCGTAATAATGGCTTATCTGAAATAAACCCTATTGAATTAGAAAAATGCAATCCCAATTTAAGCTTCTTTCTATAAGGCACTTCCAGACCTACTACTCCCATTACATCAAAAGTAGAATAATCGTATAATGCTGGATCAACAATATTTCCATTCCCATCAATTACCTTTGTTGCAAAAAGATAATTGCCTAATAGACCAATCTGAACATCGTATTTACGTAAAAATTGTTGACTCGCAATTACTGGTATTTCTATATAATGTAGAGAAACTTTTGTTCGTGAATAACCCGATGGAACTCTATTTAGTGATTGAGTTGCTCCTTTTCCTCCATATTTAAGACCCAACTCTACATGAAAACCTTGTTTTGGACTAACTTCCACAAAACCGCCTGCAAGTAATGCCGGATGATTATATCCGCCTAATTCATCGCCATCAATTTGAGTAGCATTTAGACCAATTTGTAGGCCTCCCTCGAAAAGCTGTGAAAAGACAGAAAATGTTGAAAACAAAACAATACCAAATAATACAGTAATCTTTTTCATTAATATCTAACAATTGTTGAGTAAAATGCAATAATAATACTTGCTAAAGATACAATAATTCCCTAAATTTGACTTGAGCTATATTAAAATATCTCTTTATCAATTAATAGTTCGTTTATTTTTCATAAATTACTGAAATTCATAGATTTACTAAATTTTATTTTACCGACTATATCCCTTATAATTAACTGATTACAATTTTGAAACAATAAATTTAGTAAATCTTAACGAACCATTATCAATACAAAAATTATTAATATCTTAGTAGCTATAAATCCTTAACCAAAATTCTTATGAACATTAAAAATTTTATCTTACTTATTTTATTACTTAGTCCATTTATTAGTAAAGCCCAAGAAAGTAAATCCATTATTGAAAAATCAGCCATTTCGGGACAGTGGTTTATTAACTATAATTGGAATAATACCGACGATTTTGGCAAGTTTCAACTAAAAAGAGGATATTTTACATTCAAAACCGAGTTAAATGAGTCGTTATCTGTTCGCTACACGCAAGATATTACCTTAGATACAGAAGGTGATGATGAAGGAAATATTGAAATCAGAATGAAATACCTTTATCTTAAATGGGCTGCCAAGGATTTGGGTTTTCTAACAAAAAACAAATTTGAATTTGGTATGGTACACCGACCTTGGCTATCTTTTGACGAAGGAATTAACAACTATAGAATCCAAAGTAAATTATTTGCCGAAAGTAGCAAGTTAATAGCATCTGCTGACTTAGGTATATCATTTATGGCCAATTTAGGGCCATCTTTAGATAAAGATGTAATAAAAAAAATAGGTGAGAAGTTTCCTGGTAGATATGGAAGTATTGCATTTGGAGTGTATAATGGTGGAGGTTACCATGCAATTGAACTAAATGATAATAAAACTGTTGAAGGTAGATTAACGCTAAGACCATTTGCTGAATTAATACCAGGATTGCAAGTAAGCTACACTTTTGCCTATGGAAAAGCTAATCTTGTTGAAAATACTACACCTGTTGAATTTAACCTTGTGATGCTTTCGTATAAATCGGCGTATTATATTGGCTCGGTGCAATACTCTTTTGGAAAAGGAAATATAAGTGGGTCGTTTACAAACCCAATTGATGGTAGTGCATACAGTAGCGAAGGTATATCTGCATTTAGCGAATTTAAAATACCCAATTCAAAAATTGCACTTTTTGGTAGATATGATTATTTCGACTCTTTTCAAAGTCCTACAGTTAATACATACAAATACTTTGGCGGAATTGCTTACCGTTTTCTTAAAAGTAAACTTGTATTAGGTTTTAACGAGCAACATAGCGAAAGCGGAGTAAAAAGTACGGCTGAACTTGCCTTAGAAATAAAGTTCTAGCTTTGGCTCTATTCAACTACTTCATCCACAATATCTAATATAAAATTAGCTAGATAAACAACTTGAGCTTTATCTAGCTTTTTTACTACCCTTGGTACTAATGCAGTAGCTGTTTTTTTACTTGTTTTAATGCTTAAACCAACTAAGTTTTTAACCACAAAACCAAAATTACCTTCATTAACTGGTCGAATAAAAAAATAACTTAAACCCTGATCAATTAAAT
>DAOVUO010000426.1 GCA_030632545.1 Bacteroidales bacterium | reverse complement strand
TTCCAATTCCATCTATAAGCTTTTTCTCCAGCTTCTTCAACAGGCTTTATACCCACTTTTTCGCCTGTGGCCTTATTAAATCTGTTTAAATATCCATATTGCGATTGCACATATACGATATTTGGGTCAACCGGATCAATTGCTGACTCAAACCCATCACCACCATTTGTGATAAACCAGTCCATATTTATTATCCCTGATGCATTTTTTGTTCTTGAAGGACCACCCATGCTATTATTGTCCTGAGTACCACCATATACCCAATAAAATGGCTCTGTATTATCAGTAGCTACTCTATAGTACTGAGTAATAGGCAAATTTGAAACATGACGATAATTTGCACCAGCATCATAAGTAATATAAACACCACCATCACCACCAATAATAAAATGGTCGGTATTTTTTGGATTTATCCATAAAGCATGGTCGTCAACATGACGGTCTTTTAGGCCAATTCTATTCCAAGTTTTTCCACCATCTGTAGTTACGTGCGAACGAGTTTCCACAGAATAAACTTTGTTTAAATCTACAGGGTCACAATAAATCTCGTTATAATATTGTCCGCTAGCAGCATGGTCGCCCATTTTTTTCCAAGATTCGCCACGATTTGTTGTGCGATAAAATCCACTAGATTTACCTGCCGCTTGCATAATAATGTATACATAATCGCTATTTATAGGCGATATTGCAATTCCCATTCCGCCAATATCACCGCTAGGAAGGCCTTTCATAATTTTACGCCAATTTTGTCCACCATCTTCCGATTTATAAACGGCTGATTCTGGACCACCACCAATTTTTGTATGTACATGTCGGCGACGTTGTTCAGAAGTAGCATACATAATATGTGGATTATTTGGGTCTATAATCACATTATTAACGCCAGTATTTTCGCTAATGGTCAAAACTTTTTTCCAGCTTTTGCCTCCATCAGTTGTTTTATAAAGTCCACGGTCGCCACCTGGACCCCAGAGCGAGCCTTCTGCTGCAATAAACACTATATTAGTATTTTCTGGATGAATAGCAATCATCCCAATATGACGAGATTCTTTTAATCCCATATTTTTCCAGCTTTTACCGCCATCAAGACTTTTGTAAACGCCATCACCATATCCAATTGCTCTTTGATGGTTGTTCTCGCCAGTACCTGCCCAAATTACATTTGAATTTTTTGGGTCAATTGCCATTGCACCAATAGAATAAACATCGTAATTGTCGAAAATTGGTGAAAATGTTTGTCCATTATTTGTTGTTTTCCAAATATTTCCACTTGCAACACCAACATACCAAATACTTGAATTGTTAGGGTCAACAACAATGTCGGCAATACGACCAGAGGCAAATGATGGCCCAATGCTGCGAAATTTTAATCCACTAAATGAAGAAGATTCTAATGCAGATTTAGGCTTTTCAGAACTAGAGCTTGCTTTTCTTTTCTGCGCCAATAATAGGCTTGTATTTCCAGCTAAAAATATTATAATTAGCATGTTGAGTAAGATTTTTTTTCCAAATACTAAACGGGAAATGTGTTGTGATTTTTGTTTTTTCATACACTTTTTATTTTAGTGGAAAGATACACTTTTATTCAAAAATAGGAAAATAGTGAATATGTATAGCAATTATTAAATGATAAACGGCAAGCTTGACTTGTTTTTATTAATTTTTATTGCTCTCAGGCTGAATATTATTTTTAAACTTATATTCTGCAATTGCAATTCCAATTTCCTGATACGAATAGTTGTTGCCCAATTTTTCTTTAATGGGCGTAAGATGTAAAGTATCAATTTCGTCTCTTATTTCTAAAATTTTTTCAATTTTTTCATTTGAAATAAATTCATTTGCACTAATTACTCCTGTTTCAACATAAAATTTTAGGTGATTGAGAATTGTTGCACTTTTCAACTGCCTTGTTTCCGCAATTTCATCTAAATTTTTTCCTAATTTAAACAATTCGTAAGAAACCACTTTAGTAGGAATTTTCTTTTCTTTTGGCTTTCCAGGTTCTTTTTTCTTAGAGAATTTTTTTGAAGGTTCCTTCTTTTGAGCTATACGTTCATTAAGTTCATTGGAAACAATTTTTTTATCCAATGAAGTATTGTTTATACTGGCATTAATAAGCGCCAGTGCTTTTAATATTTTCTGATTTTGAGAAAAAAACTGTAATTCAAGAATTTGTAATTCAGTTATATATTTTTTTATTCCCTTTTTTGATTTAATTGCATTTATATGCTCAAGTACATTTTTAGAGTTTTGTTTTAAAATAGGCTCAAAATAAGCTTGTGCAGCTTTAGATCTTTCGTTTAATCTACTAATAATATCATCTGAATTGCTATGAGATATTTGGTAAATTTGTTTCATAAACTTGTTTGCAACATCAAATGCTTGATTAAAATCAGAGTCTATTTTTCTTGCCCAATTTACATGTGCTTGCTTTTCAGAACGATTAGCATCTTTATTATAACTCTCTATATGATAACGGATTTGACCTTTTAGCAAACTGAAATCAAAGGCATTTAACACAAAATCGTTAATGTACTTTTGAGAGTCGTTTGTATATCTATTTTCAAGATTTTGAACAGATTCTTTTAATTTCGAGAACTCTTTTACAGACGATTCTATTCCTAAACTTTCATAGTTTATTTTTGTTCGTAAAATTAATCCATCAAGCGAAGTTAATCGTGATAATGCAACATAAACCTGACCTTGCGCAAAAGCATCATTTATATCAATAACTGCTCGTTCAAAAGTTAAGCCTTGACTTTTGTGAACCGTTATTGCCCAAGCAAGTTTAATTGGGTAATGCTCAAAAGTCCCGTTTATTGTTTCTTCAATTCCGTTTGTTTCTTTATTAAGTGTGTAGCGTTTGTTCTCCCATGTATATTTTTCGATAAGAAAAGGCTCAGAGTTTTCCGAAAATTTAACTTCAATTTCGTTATTGCTTAAATTTGAAATTTGCCCAATTTTTCCATTAAAAAATTTTTGCTCACCAGTTGGGTCATTTTTGATAAACATAATTTGTGCACCAACTTTTAAAATTAGAGTTTCATCAATAGGGTAATTATTTTCTTTAAAATCGCCTTTTATTTCAGCATGATATTTAAAATCTTTCCCTTTTAGTGCTTCTATTTCGTTTTTATTAATGCGGTCGGCTTTATAATTATGTGTGGTTAAATTGATTACATTTGGCTCGTCTTTTGA
>DAOVUO010000560.1 GCA_030632545.1 Bacteroidales bacterium | reverse complement strand
ATTGTAAACAAAATACTTCGTGCTCGAAATAATCACGAAAAGGAATACATAGTTACTGTAAATAAGCCATTAACAAAACAGTTTATCCAAAAAATGGGAAATGGAATCCCTGTTTTAGATACCATTACTCGTAAATGCGAAGTGGAGCAATTGGATAAGTTAAAATTCAAAATTGTACTTACACAAGGCTTAAATAGGCAAATACGCCGAATGTGTGAACACTTAGACTACAGGGTTATAAAACTAAAACGCATCAGAATAATGAATGTTAAACTGGATGTAGCAGTAGGCAAATGGCGTAATTTAACTCAAAAAGAACTTAATGGAATAAACAGCTTAGTTGAAAGCTCATCTAAAACTAATGGTTAATCCTTTAGGTCAATCAATAATAATAAAGCTCTTACACTTCAATTCCAATAACGAGAATATCGTCCGTTTGACCACATTTATTGCCTTTCCATTCTTCAAACGTCTTGACTAACAGTTCTTTTTGAATACTTAATGACTCATTACTTATAGAGCTAATAATTTCTTTAAATCTTTTCGATTGAAATTTATGACAGCCATCGCCACCAAATTGATCCTGAAAACCATCGGAAAAAATATAAAGTTTATCATGCTTTTGCAATTGAATATTATTGCTAATAAATGCTTCTTCTTTAATAAAAGCACCTATCGGATTTAATGTTGCTTTAAATTCCAACAAAGTATTATCTCGTACAATATAAAGAGGGCTGTACGCACCAGAATAGTTTAATATGTTTGTTTGTGTATCAATAATACAAATAGCCATATCCATACCATCTTTGTTTTCAATACTTTTACCACTTTGTTTTAGAGATGCTTTTACTTGAATTCTCATTTTGTCCAGAATATCATCGGCAGTTTTAATCTCTTTTTTACCAATAATTTCATTTAGGAAAGCAATTCCAAGCATACTAACAAAAGCACCAGGTACACCATGCCCAGTACAATCAGCGGCGGCAATAATGAGGTAATTGTCTATCTTCTTAAAATAATAGAAGTCGCCACTTACCACATCTTTGGGTTTATAGAGAATAAAATGTGAAGTTAAATTATCTGAAAATAGTTTTTCGCTAGGAAGCAGTGCTCGCTGAATTCTACTTGCGTAGCTAATACTTTCGTTTATATTATTATGACTTTCTTCTATAACTTTCTTCTGATGCTTAACGGTTTCCAGTGTAGCATTAAGTTCTTCGTTAGTTTGATTTAGTCTTTCGTTTGATTCTTCAATTTTTTGTTTTTGCCTACTAACAATCTCTAAAGTAGCACTTAACTCTTCGTTAGTTTGATTAAGTTCTTCGTTTGCTTCTCTAATTTCATGCTTTTGCGTAGCCAAAACACGATTTGCCTTACGTTTTTGCAGAAAACCAATATACACAAGCAATACAAGCAAAAGCATCAATACAAAACCTATAATAAAAGCATTGCGTACTATTTTTTGCCGCTTTAGCTCTTCGGCTTGTACAGCATCTTTTTTTTGCTGTTCTAGTTCTGCTGCTTGTTTCTCCTTGTCATATTTGTATTGATATTCCAGTCCTGTTATTTTTTGTATATTTTCTTTATTAAATATACTGTCGTTTAGTTT
>DAOVUO010000340.1 GCA_030632545.1 Bacteroidales bacterium | reverse complement strand
TCTCGTGCATAAAAGCTATGCTGCCTCACATGCTCTTTATCTGTGTCTAATGTACGAATTAACTCAGCAAACGATGTATTATAATCTAAGGAATAAAAATCTATCCATTGAATTGTAGCTAATTTGGATGGAATAGTTTCCGTATCAGTTTCCTGAATAAGTAAAGTAATTATACGTTTGCTTAAATTTAATGCTTGTTTAACTTCGTTTTGACAATAATCGGAATTAATAGAATTAGGCGAAATAAGAAAAATAATATTATTAGATTGCTCAATTCCAATATTAATTTCGTCTTCAAAATCACTTCCAGAAGCAATAGTTTCTTGATCAAACCAAGTAGTTTTTCCTGCTGCCTGAAGCTCAAAGTTCATTTTTCGTGCAAAATCACCATCCGAACGGCTATAAATAACAAAAATCTCAGAGTCGAGAGTTCCTTCCTTAGCCTGACTTGTACTAATAAATTCATTTTGCCACTTATTAGTTCTATACGACTGATTTTCTGATAATTTCAGCCAAGCATTTGCATTTTCGAGATTATACGCTCTAAGCAACATGCTATCGGGCTTTCCGTAAGAAATCCACTTTAAAGCTTGAGCTAAAAAAACTTTATGCAAATAATAATTATGTCGATTATCATTTATATGAATTAAAAGCTCATTTACAGATTTCTCAAGAGGTGAATCGGTTTTTCGGGCTTCTACTTCAGCTTCAATATCATTATGATCCTTTATTTCAACTTCTAGCTTCTCGGTTCTATCAGTAAAATCAATATACTGAATTGCTCTAAGTTTTAGAGGTAAGTCGTTGTCATTTGTAGAGTTAATCAATAAAGGTATAATCCTTTTTTTGTATTTTATAGCAATATCCAGTTCATTTAAAGTTTCTTTTGAACTAACAGAATTTGGCGAGATTAAAAACAAAAAATTATCTGCCTCCGCTACACCTTTGTCAATTGCTTCTTTAAAACGAGAGCCTTTTTTTATATCAGAAGTATCGCTCCAAGTACTTATTCCATTTAAATTGAGTTGTTTTTTAATTATTTCCTTAGCTTCAAAATCTTCACGAACATAAGCCATAAAACAATCTGTCATCAAATTTTCAGCATTTTTTTTCGACTCAATTATAAACTCAGCATGAAGGTCGTTTGGAAATACTGGGGTTTGTTTTGATGTACCATCAGGATAGCTAAAATTACGTTTTAATAACCACTCAATACTCGCATATCGTTGATCACCATGAAGTAAGAATTTGGTTTGTCTCTGATTTTTAACCCATTGCAGCGACTGATTTAGTAGAACTGTATGTAAATGTACATAATCTTTATCTTCCTCTATTAGCTTAACAACATTATCAAAAGCAATATTAAAATCGTCTGTATCAGTCCATTGTTCAATTGGAATATCAAAATTTTCTTGTTGACGTGAATATATCCAGTTAATTTTACTAATATCAGGATGAATTTTATTCCAAAGTCCTTCTGGTTCAACGTGTAAAATTGGAATAATTCGTTTGTTATATTTTTTTGCAAGAACAATTTCCTTATAGCAATAAACAGAATTTACTGAGTGTGGCGAAATAATAAAAATAAAATTATCCGCCTTTTGTATTCCTTCATCAATTTGCTCCTGAAAATCTACTCCAATAGGAATATCGTTCATATCAAACCAAACAGAATGGCCTAATGAATTTAATCTATAATACAATTTTCGTGCATACGCTATGCTGTGCCTACGTCCGTATGATATAAATACGTTTTTAAACTCAGATTTTTCAGATTTTACAACCTCGGCTGTATCATTTGCAGAATTGAGGTAATTTACGACTTCATTTAACGTAGATTTCCATAATCCACCATTTGCTGTAACAAGCTTACCTACTTTCTCAAGCGCATCAATTTTATCATCACTAAATGTTAAACCTTGGTCTTCTTTTATATAGCAAAATATGGTTTTATCTGCTTTTTTGAACGAATCGTCGGCAACTTCGGCAATAGAATAAAAGCCTTCCATTTTAGGCGTTAATACATATAGATTAAAGTCAGCATTTTCACGCTCTTCAATCTCCAGTTTTTGCACCTCTTCATTCCAATCTTCAACCACCGGATTAAAATAATCCACTTTTAGTTGAGGAATTATTTGATCGCGCCATTTTGAACCATTTACAGTACCACCTAAAAAGACTTTCATTCGGCGTAATTTGTCTTTATATATTGTTTCAAATGTAAATTAACGACATTTTTACTTAAAATTCAATACTATTACGAATAAATGTGGAAAAGAAATTAAATTTATCCTAAATTAGTGACAATAAAGCATTTTTTTATAAATTTCCAAATTGGGATTACTATAATATTTTCAAAAGGGGGTAGTATAACCAAAATACATAATCAAAAGCCCATTTCTCACATCATTATTTGAACGGCAAAAAATTACTACCTTAGCCCAAATTTTTAAATTCAACAACTCATGAAAAAACTAAGTTTTATTACTGGTTTTGCTATTTTGATAATGTTTGGCATTACATCGTGTGACCAAAAAAAAGCAGAAACAGGAGAAGAAACCACAAAAAGTGAAAATGAAATGCAGAATAAAGTAGCTCAATACACAAGTTTTAAGTTAGAAGCTGATTTAAATGCATTATCAGAAAATCAAAAGCAAATGCTTCCGATATTATTTGAAGTAGCTAAGATTATGGATAAGCTTTATTGGATTGAAGCTTATGGAGTTAAAGACAGTATTTGTGCAAATTTAACTGATGATGCTACCCGTAAATATGTGAATATAAACTACGGCCCTTGGGATAGATTGGGTGGGAATCAAGCTTTTTTGCCAGAATTTGGAAAAAAACCAGAGGGAGCTAATTTTTATCCTCAAGATATGACAAAAGATGAGTTTGAAAATTGGAATAATGATGAAAAAGAAAGTCTTTATACAATGATTCGTAGAGATTCAACTGGCAGCCTAATTGCGATTCCATATCATGAGTTTTTTAAAGAAGATATTGTAAAAGCTGCGGATTTATTGAAAAAAGCTGCGAATTTAGCTGATGATGGCGGATTTAAATCATATTTAAAACTACGTGCCGAAGCTCTATTAACTGACGACTATTTAGCTTCTGACATGGCTTGGATGGATATGAAAACTAATATGATAGACTTTGTTGTTGGGCCAATTGAAAATTACGAAGATGCTTTATTTGGTTTTAAAGCTGCTCACGAATCGTTTATTTTGATAAAAGACATGGCGTGGACAGCTCGATTAACAAAATATGCCTCATTATTACCCGATTTGCAAAAAGCACTTCCTGTTGCTGATGAATATAAGAAAGAAGTTCCTGGCAGTAATTCTGATTTGGGAGCTTACGAAGTAATTTATTATGCTGGCGATTGCAATGCGGGCAGTAAAACTATTGCCATTAATTTACCAAACGATGAGCGTGTTCATTTAGAAAAAGGAAGCCGCAGATTGCAACTTAAAAACTCTATGCAAGCGAAATTTGATAAAATTTTAACGCCAATTGCCAGTGTCCTAATTTCGGAAGACCAAAGAGCGCACGTTAAATTTCAATCATTTTTTGAAAATACAATGTTTCACGAAGTGGCACATGGTTTAGGTATCAAAAAAACTATTGATGGTAAAATGTCGGCTCGCGAAGCAATAAAAGAAAAATATTCGACGCTAGAAGAGGGGAAAGCTGATATATTAGGATTATTTATGGTTACTCAGCTAAAAGAAATGGGTGAGCTTGATGTTGATTTAATGGACAATTATGTAACATTTATGGCAGGAATTTTCCGTTCCATTCGTTTTGGCGCTTCAAGTGCACATGGTAAAGCAAATTTAATCCGATTCAATTATTTCAATGAAAAAGAAGCATTTACTCGCAACGAAAATGGCACTTATAGCATTGATTTTGACAAAATGCAAGAAGCAATGAATTCACTTTCGGATTTGATTCTTACTATTCAAGGTGATGGTAATTACGAAGCT
>DAOVUO010000416.1 GCA_030632545.1 Bacteroidales bacterium | reverse complement strand
GTTTTCCTAACTTGTGTGTAAGAATTAGTTATTTCCAAAAAGTGGAATCATCAATAAATTGTTCATCGTGATGGCCTAGTTCTTCTTCCACTGCTTCGTTTTTTGTGCTTTTAATAGCATCAATTGAGGGTAAATATGGTTTTATGTCTAATACAGGCGTGCCATTGAAAGCATCTATTCCTCTTAAATAGAGAATATTCTCTCTTATGGAGTCAAGCTTAATGACTGAAAAACCTATTGGGTTTGGTCTTTTAGGACTTCTGGTGGCAAACATTCCAAATTCATGGTGGCTTTCTGGTGGCCTTATGGTTGGTGTCCAAGTTTCCATTTTATCAAACCAATAAAGTACTATTATATACTCAAATTCATCAAGTTCTAATAGTGCTCCTGTATATTTTTTATCGAGAATTATTTTTCCAAAATTTTCAGGTTCTAAAATTCCTTGTCTGGGTGCTCCTGTAGAAGGTCTATAATTTGTTTCAAAATATCCAATTGGCTCAATGTTCATTTGTTTATTTTGACAAGCAACAAGACTAAAGGCAATAATTATTAATATAATTTTTGGTTTCATTTTTTTTTGACCACGAAAGTAAACTTTTTTTTGTAGATATATTTTAACAATTGTTCCCCGATGTTCGGGGCGGCAGTTAAATATTTGTAGGACATTGAATTATAATTATTTGCAAAAATATACTTGTTAAGCATAACTGCTAGACATTCAGTATTTTAACTTAAACTTAGCACTCGAAACTTAAAACTTAACGAATTCTTATAAAGCATATCTGTTCAAAAAGCATAAAAAATCCTAATTTGAGGTAAATTCCTTATAATTTTCAAAAAAACTTTTAATTTTGTGATGTAAAAATTACTAGCTATGAATTTTTTAGAAATTGAAAATATAGTTAAGAGCTATGAAAATCACAGAGCACTTGACGATGTGAGTATTACTGTAAAAAAAGGCCGAATTTTTGGATTGCTTGGACCAAATGGTGCAGGAAAAACAAGTTTAATTCGGATTATCACCCAAATTACAGCACCAGATAATGGAATTATTAAATTAAACGGTGAACGTATGACCATGAATAATGTGGGTAATATTGGTTATTTGCCTGAAGAACGTGGGTTATACAAAAAAATGAAAGTGGGCGAGCAGGCTCTTTATTTGGCACAGTTGAAAGGAATGTCAAAAAAACTAGCTCATGAGCGTCTGAAGAATTGGTTTTACAAATTTGAGATTACTGGTTGGTGGAACAAGAAAGTTGAAGAACTATCTAAGGGTATGCAGCAAAAAATTCAGTTTATTATTACGGTGCTACACGAACCAGAGTTATTGATTTTTGATGAGCCTTTTAGTGGTTTTGACCCGATAAATGCAAACTTGTTGAAAAATGAGATTTTGGAATTGAGAAATAGGGGAGCAACCATCATATTTTCAACGCACAATATGTCCTCAGTAGAGGAAATTTGCGATGATATTGCTTTGATAAACAATTCAAAAGTAATATTAGATGGAGATATACATGAGATTAAAAATAGATTCAAAACAAATACTTATGAAGTGCGTTTTCAAGGTGATTTTGATAAAATTGTGGCAGCACAAACACCTGATTATTCAATAAATGAAATAAGTAATAAAAATGGAAGTACGCTAGTTAATCTCACTCTTTCAGATGGAGTTTCAACAAACAAAATGTTGCAGCATATTATACAGGCTGGAAATATCTGTGAGTTTAGTGAACTTATTCCTTCGATGAATGATATTTTTATAAATGTGGTAGAAAATACCAATGCTCAAAAAGAAGTGGAAATTGCTTAACAAAAAAAAACAATGAATTTTAATAAAGTAGGCTTAATAATAAGTCGTGAATATATAACTAGAGTCAAGAAAAAGTCATTTATAATTATGACTTTTCTGGGGCCATTGCTAATGGCTTCAATTATTTTTATTCCTATATTAGTAATGCAATTTAATGATGATGGGAAGAAAACTATTGCAGTTGTAGATGAATTTGGATTATTAGAGAATGCTTTTATTGACAATGAAAGTACTGATTATGAGTATTATACAGAATTTAGTAAGACAGAAGAATTATTAAATAAATTAAATGAATCAGATTATTATGCTGTTTTAACTATTAACGACAGCTTAGCTACTAGTAGTGAGCTTGTTGCAAAAGAACAAGTGAGCCTAACTACAAAAATGCGGATTTCTTCTGATATAAAAGAGCAAGTACAACAAATAAGAATGTTAGAGCTTGGAATTAGTCAAGAGGATTTGGATGCAATTACTCCAAATGTAGATATTTTGACTTCGGTGTGGAAAGAAGGTAAAAAAGAAGAATCTTCCACCGAAATTGCTATGGTTGTGGGTATTATTATGGGAATGATAATCTATATGGTTACTTTTATTTATGGTTCTTTGGTTATGCGAGGTGTAATTGACGAAAAAACAAGTCGTGTTGTTGAAATAATGATTTCGTCTGTAAAGCCATTTGAGTTGATGATGGGAAAAGTTCTTGGTGTAGCAATGGTTGCACTTACACAGTTTATTGCGTGGATAATAATAACTGTTGCTATTGTTGGTGTTGGGCAAAATTTTATTCCTGGACTTGATACCGCAAATATGGTTGAATTACAAGCAAGCTCAATAAACTCTAGTGCCGAAATCCAAGGTGTAGTTTCTGACATAAATCCTAAAATGTTACGAATTGTAGAATCCGTTAATAATTTGCCAGTAGTTGAGCTTATTGCTGCGTTCTTATTTTTCTTTGTGGGTGGATATCTTTTGTATTCTTCATTATTTGCAGCAATTGGTGCAGCAGTTGATAACGAAACCGATTCGCAACAGTTTATTTTACCCATTACAATGCCTTTGATTTTGGCAATGGTAATGCTGCAAGCAATTATTGATAATCCGCATGGTACAATTGCTTACTGGTTTAGTATCATCCCATTTACATCGCCAATAGTAATGCTTATGCGTATCCCATTTGGTGTACCTATGATTGATCTAATAATTTCGGGAACTTTATTAATTCTTACATTTATTGGAACAATTTGGCTAGCAAGTAAAATTTACCGTGTTGGCATTTTGATGTATGGAAAAAAAGTGAGTTATAAAGAACTATGGAAATGGATTAGGTATCACTAATGTTTATAAATTATACCGATACTCTTTTACAATGGTTCGTTAAGATTTACTAAATTTATTGTTTCAAAATTGTAATTCCTTAATTATAAGGGATATAGTTGGTAAAATAAAATTTAGTAAATCTATGAATTTCAGTAATTTATGAAAAATAAACGGCCT
>DAOVUO010000102.1 GCA_030632545.1 Bacteroidales bacterium | reverse complement strand
TTCCCCAAAGTTTTAAAACTTTCGGGAAGCTCCATAAAAACCTAAAACGTTGCTCAATATATCCAAATAGTTTTTCAGTATATATCTAGATAAATTATAGAGACTGCTGTAAAGACTGCTTCCTTCGTCGCAGTGACGTTCTACAATGCACGTCACTGCGAGGAACGAAGCAGTCTCTTTTTTACAATTCTCCTCTTCAATAAGGATTTTGTAAAAAGAAACTTCCCGAAAGTTTTAGAACTTTCGGGAAGTTAGCGAAACCTTGACAGAGTTTCGCAAATCAGACCAGACAGGTTTTGGAAACCTGACTGGTCTCAACAAAAATATTAAATAGTTTATTGAATCTAACTATTTTTTAATACCTGAAATATCCTCTAACATATCAGTAGTTAAAGATTTTGGTCTTTCAAGTGGATAGCCTAATGCTCTATCCCATGTAATATTAGCCAATACTCCAATTGCACGACCAACACCAAACATTACTGTATAGAAATCGTACTCTACAATACCATAAAACCACTGAATAACACCCGATTGAGCATCAACATTTGGCCATGGATTTTTTGCTTTACCTTGCTCAACTAAAATATCAGGTACAACACGATATAACATATCAACATACTTGAAAATTTTGTCTTCTGGTAAATGCTTCTCACAGAATTCACGTTGTGATTGGTAACGAGGATCTGTTTTACGTAAAACAGCATGACCAAATCCAGGGATTACAGCACCACCGTTTAATGTTTCCCAAACGAATTTCTTCATTATTTCTTCAGTTGGCTCAACACCATCAAGCTTAGTAATTACATTTTGTAACCAACCTAAAACTTCTTGGTTAGCTAATCCGTGTAATGGTCCAGCTAATGCGTCCATACCAGCAGATAACGAATAGTAAGCATCAGATAAAGTAGAAGCTACTAAGTGAGTTGTGTGTGCAGATGCGTTTCCTGACTCATGATCTGAGTGAAGAATGAAATACATACGAGCAACATCATCATAAGGAGCATCAATACCCATCATTTTTGCAAAGTTTGTACCCATATCAGATTTAGGGTTGGCAATAATATCGCCACCTTTATACTTATAACGGTAAATGAAAGCTGCAATTTCTGGTAAACGAGCTAAAAGATCTGTTGAATCTTCGTACATAGAATCCCATGCGTCCATTTTGTTGAAACCTTCGTTATAGAATTTAGCAAATTTACTTTCTTTTTGCATTGCTAAAATAGCTGTATTAAACATTACCATAGGATGCGACTCTTTTGGTAAAGCTTTAATTACATCATATACATACGAAGGAACTTCGCTTCTGTTTTTAAAATCTTCTACTAACTCTAATGTATCTTCAACAGTAGGAATATCTCCAGTTAATAATAAATACCAAAAACCTTCTACATAAGGATAATCTTTACCTTCTGGTTTTGGCAAAGCAGCCATTGTTTCAGGAATTGTCATTCCACGAAAACGAATACCTTCTAATGGATCAAGGTATGAAATATCTGTAACAAGTGTTCTAACGCCACGAGCACCGCCAATAGCTTGAGACACAGTCACTTCACCTACCTTAACATCGCCATGCTCTTTTAAAAGGCGAGTTGTACGCTTACGATGCGCTTCGATTTTTTCTCTTAAAACATCTTTTATTTTTGACATATAATTAAAATTTAAATAATACCTAAAAATTATGAATGCAATTTATATATTTTATCGATACATGCTAATTGATACATACATGTTTGCGGACATACAGGCATATTTTTTGCAACATGTACTACACACACATTCCAACAACTAATACATCATCAATTTGTTCCTGCTCTTTTACCCATGAATTACAGAATTTATTTAAACTCTCCTCTTGCTCGTTCATTGATAAATGCTGAATACTAAGTAGCACCTTTTTAAATTCAGAATTACCTAATTTTTGGTTCTCTTTACCACTAGGCTGTTGCAAAATACTACCCGAAAACATATATATTTTATCTCCCTTTTCTAGTCTAAACTTATGGTTTGTAAATGAAATATTTGATTTTGAATGCATTCCAATTGGCATACTATCCCCAACTATCTCAACTATTTGATTATTTCTAATCATTAAAATTGACATATTTGCCGAAGCAAATTGTATGCGCATTTTTTCTTGATTTATGATTAAAAGAGACATATTAAAACCATCTTGAATCTCTTCTATATCCGATTTTTTATTCAATGACTTAACAAGCTTACCTCTCAATATATCAAGAACTTGCGACGCCTTTCCTTTCTCTAAATCAATGGTAATTTCATTTAAATAAGACATCCCCAAAATACTCATAAAAGCAGCAGGAACGCCTTGTCCAGTAGCATCACCAAGAGCAAAAAACATGTGTCCATTTTTGTAATTTGCCCAATAAAAATCACCACTAACAATTTCCTTTGGCTGCCAATAAATAAAATATTCATTAAAATATTTTGCTAAATACTCCTTTGATGGCATTAAAGCTGCCTGTATTCTTTTGGCATAAATAAGACTTTCGCTTAATTTTTGATGCTCCGCCTGTAGTTTTTCTACCTCGGCATTTTCTCTAGTGCTTTTATCTATTTCGGCATTCGTTTTCTTAGCCCTGCTTTGAACAGGCATTATACCCATGAGTATAAATTGCTCATTCAAAAATTCAATCCTAGTTAATGTAGTATAAACCTCATTTTCACCAATATTAACCTTAGTTGTAACATGTTTTTTACTAGAATTAAATGTGTCAATTTCTTTAATATATTCATCTGGAAAAATATTACTCAAATTTATTTGCCTGAGCTCACTCTTAGTTTGATTAAAAAACCTAAGTGCATAAGCATTTGCATCAACAATTTTGTAACTAGGAGAATCTATCAGCAAAATAGCTAATTGAACTGAGTTATAAATTTTACTAACTTTCTTCATTTCAACCAACTCAGCCCTATCTTTGTCAGGAAAATCATCCAAACTATTAAGTATTAGGATATATTTTTCACTTTTATCATCAAGCAAAATCATTTCTACACTAAACTGCTCATTTAATGCATCTGTTTTTTTTATCAACAAATCAAAATTTGCCTGTAGCTGTGTTTCAAATAACAACAACTGCTTTTCAAAATACACTACAGAATGAGCCCCGTCACTTTGATAATCAGGCAATAACTCATAAAAATAGCGCCCAATATTACTTTCTCTCTCCGATTTATCTATAAAATTCAGAAAAGAATAATTACAGTCAATTATTTTACTTTTTTCTAATAAAATTATAGGTTTATCATACAGCTGAGTGATTTTTTTTAAAGCTAAACTGGAATCACTTATACTTTTATCCTTAAGTTTATTATGTTGAGTTAATTTTAAAGATTTAACTGCTAATTTTAAAGTAATTTCTATTTGCTCTTTTTTTGAGGGGTTAATCATGTAAGTTACAGGATTATAGACCTCAGCTTTTTCAATAAAAACAGAATCGGCAACAGGAGTATAAAAAATAATACTAGGCTTCGTATTGTTTTTTAAAGACTTGGCAACATCAAAGCCCGAATAATTATCGTCCAAATTTATACCTATAATAACTATATCTATATTATTATTTTGTTCAATAAATTCAATAGCATCCTTCCCTTTAGATATAGTTTTTAAAACATTGTAATCTCCAACAATACTTTCCGACAAAAGCTGTTTTGACGCTTTTTTATTTTCAACTATTAAAATATTTATCATATCCTAAAACCTAGTATCAGTACATCATCAAGCTGTTCGTACTTGCCTTTCCATTCGTTAAAACTGTGCTCAATTGCAGGAAACTGCTTATCAAACTCAAGATTATGAATATCCTGAAACATTGCACGTAATCTATGCCTAGTGAACTTTTGTTTATACTCACCTCCAAATTGATCCTGAAATCCATCTGAAAACATATAAAAAACACTATTCTGATGCATAGGTAAATCAATTGTATGCTTGGTAAATCGTCTTTCCTTTTCTCGCTGAATACCACCAATAGAAAACATATCACCCTTAATTTGCTTCATTTCATTATCAACAAAATAGAGTAATTGGTTTTTAGCTCCCGAAAAATCGACCTGACGTTTTTCTGTATCTATCACACAAATTGTCATATCCATTCCATCACGATTAGTTGTTGTATCTTGGTGTAATGCTTGCCTAACCATCTTATGAAGATTATTAAGAATTTCGTCGGCTTCGTATATTCCTGAACCAATAATTTGATTTAACAGTGTATTTCCAAGAACAGACATAAATGCGCCAGGTACACCGTGCCCTGTACAATCTACTGCGGCTAAAAATATCTTATTTACGTGACGTTTACGAGTAAACCAATAAAAATCGCCACTAATTTGGTCTTTTGGTTTTAAATAAACGATAGATTGAGGTAAAATCTTATGTAATTGTGCAACCTCTGGAATTAGGGCAAATTGAATCCTATGAGCATAATTCATACCTGCCTCAATATCTTTATTCTTTCTTTCGATTAATGCCTGTTGCTTTAAAATTGCAGAATTGGCACTTGAAAGTTCTTCTTTCTGACGTAAAATTTCTCTACTAGCTCTTTTGGTTCTTTCATTTGTCCTATAATAATAGTAAGCAAAAAGCACAAAAAACAAAACTCCAAACATAAGGAAGTAAGTTTGCAACTTGCTTCTTTTTAAAGCTTCGTCCTGTATTTCTTGATCACGCACAAGTAATTCTACTTCCTTCTCGTGCCTCTGAAGTTCAAGACTAAGCTGCATTTCATTAAATTGCTTATTCTCCTGATCTTCAAATATTCTATCATGAATTCTCAAATATTTTTTGAGATATTCGTGAGCTTCTTTTGATTTGCTTAGTTTTTCGTTTGCACGTGAAAGATATAAATAAGAACGCTCCGATTCCTTTAAATAATTATCATTATAATTAAGTGAATTCTGTGATTGAATTATTGATTCTTCATAATTTTTAGACCTATAATATATGTATGCAATTTTATTATAGTTTTCTGTTATCCTATTAAAATCTTGAATTTCTCTGCTAATAAATAAAGCATTCTCAAAATTTGTAAGTGCCTTATTAAATTGCTTTTGTTTTAAATATACTTCGCCATACTGCACATATATTTCAGCAACCTGCTTCATTTTCTTTTTTAACTTATACTTTAGCAAGGCTTTACGTAAAAAATCAATAGCACTCTCATATTCTTCTTCTTCGATATTCACTTTAGCCATACTCAAATAAAGTGCTGCAATAATTTCCGACTCATCTGAACTTAAGCCATTCAAAGCATCTTCATATTGCTTAAATGCCATATCATAACTTCCTTGTCTGAAATACAAATCGCCAAGTGATTTTAAAGCAAGTGCAATTCCTTCACTATTACCAAGCTTAATAAAAATATTATTAGCATTAATAAAATATTGTTGAGCCAATTCTTCAACATTTTGCTCTATATAAGTCTCGCCAAGTTTAATATAACAATTCGCTTCATCCTCTTTATTTTCAAGCTCTTGATATAGCTTTACTGCTTTAAAATAATAATCCATGGCTAGGTAATATACCTTTTGCTGACGGTAAATGCCAGCAATCCACTGGTACATAAGAGCTTCGTTTTGCTTATCCCCATTATTACTAGCAATAATCATTGCTTGCCCAGCTACTTCGAGAGCATATTGCTGATTATCCTTAACTTCAACAAATATTTTTTTCAAAAGATTTAAAGCAATCGCATCTTCACCATACTTCTCCAGATGAGACTCTAGCTGAATTTGTAATGAGTCAACATTTTGTGAGTACAATTGTGAAGAAAATATAAATAAAAATAATAAATAGCCTATATAAAACCTCATCTATATTATGTTTTTACTTTTAAATATTGTAAAAAAAAGAATCATTGTAAAATTAGCAAACTATATCAAAATACGCTAAAAAAACTTATATTCAACAAATAAATCATTTTCTTAAAAACAACTCATTATTTCTTACAAAAAGAACGGAGGAATTAAATCTTAATTCCAAAGATTAAAATATCGTCCACTTGATCATATTCTCTTTTCCATTCTATAAATATCTCACTAAAAATTTGCTTTTGCTTTGCTAAGTCTTTATCTACAATATTTGTAAGCATTTTCTTAAATCTCTTCGTCATAAATTTCTTGCCTTCATCGCCACCAAACTGGTCACGATAACCGTCTGTAAACAAATAAAACAAATCTCCCTTATGTATTTTCCTCACATTATTTGTAAACGGCAAATTATCATTAGCATGTATCCCAATAGGCATTTTATCGGCCTTTATCTCACAAATACCATCCTCCTCTTTCGAAAAATAATAAACCGAATTATTTGCACCAGCAAATTCAACCTGCATATTTTCCATATCTATCATTATTAAGGCAATATCCATTCCATCTTGCCCCTCACCATTTCTACCTCGCTGATGAAGCGAAACTATTACTTTTTCGCGTAATGAATCGAGCATTTCGGCAGGCGTAATATGCGCATTACCAGCTCCCTGAATAATATTATTCAAAAATGAAATTCCCAACAAACTTAAAAAGGCACCTGGGATTCCATGTCCAGTACAATCACCTATTGCCAAATAAGTTTTTCCCTCATATCTACTTGTCCAATAAAAATCGCCACTAACAATATCACGAGGTAAATTTAGTGCAAAATAATCATCAAAAATTGCTTCCAGAAAAATAGGCAAGGGAAGCATAGCATATTGTATTCTACTAGCATACTCAATACTAGAAGTCATATCCCTATTATGACGAGCAATTTTATCTCTTTGCTGTTCTAATTGCAGTTTCTGGTTATTTATCTCATTTTCAGCAATTTTAATTTGAGTAATATCTGAGTCTATTACAATATAACGAAACAAAGAGCCATCGTCTTCAAAAACTGGAGTTATGGTAGTTTGAAACCAAATATACTCGTCCTTTCCAATTTCATCTTTTATTGTATATACTTTAGGTTCTTTTGTTTTAATAATTTCCTGAATACTTAGCTCAAGGTCTGGTCTAATTTGTTTTTTAATTTTATTAAAATTAGAACCACGAAATTGTTGAAACCTATACTTAAATAATTTAGTAAATCCAGTATTCCACCACTCAATATTACCTTTTTCGTCAAGAATTAATACAGAATTTGATGTCCCTTTTGCAACTAAAGACAATTGTCTTAATTCAATATTTGACAGTTTTAATAATTCTGATTGCGATTTTAATTGGTCTGTTTGCGATTGAATTTCTTCTTTCTGTTGAACAATTTCTATTGTTCTTGTTTTTATCAGTTCTTCTAAATTTTTATTTTTTTTAACTAAACGTCTTGAGTTTAATTTTACAAGAATAAATATTAATAAAAATAAAAATAATGCATATACAAAAACTGAATAAATATTAAAATACCAAGGATATTTAATTTCAAAACTTAAGCTTATCTCTTCACTTTCGAAATCAAATATATTTTTAGCTTTAAGTTTAAAAATATATTTCCCTGAGCTAAGATTTGTATATCTGGCATGATTTTCTGATAAATAATCAGTCCATTCATCATCATATCCTTCCAGTTTATACGAATACTTGATTTTATCGGAATACTCAAAATTTGGAATTGAGAAACTAATCTGAAAATTATTATCCTGATTATCAAGCTCTTTAGACAAGAAATATGAATTTCCAGCTCTGTACTCAATTTCTTTAGTATTATTTTGAGGATTAAAATATAAATCGTATTGATTAATTCTCAATTTATTGAATAAAGGTGCAAAATGAAAACCATAATTTTTATTACTACTTGCATCATATAAATAAAGTAAGTTATGCGAACCAATCCA
>DAOVUO010000526.1 GCA_030632545.1 Bacteroidales bacterium | reverse complement strand
GTAGCATGATATTAGCTTTTATTTTATTCCAAATAATAGTTGTATTACTTTAATTCGCTTGATGAACAATTCGTATATAATCCATGAAAATCCGAAAAGCTTGACTGTTTCTACTTTATAATAAAATCTTTTGTGTAATAAGTCTCAAAAAAACTGGCCAAAAAAATAAAAGCATTTGATTTTTTTGGCCAGATAATTTTGCCTTGTATTTGATTGAACGTGAAATTATTACACTTCGTAATCAACAGCCCTAATGTCTTTTTTGTACTTTGCAATTATTTCAACTGCCTTTATATGTTCCTTATGTACTCTGTATGTGTCTAATGCTTCAAGGGTTTCAAATTCGGAAACAATAACTAAATCATAAGCTCTAGGATTTTCAACAAAATTTATACCTACTTCGTAGTTTTTAATTTCAGGAATATAATTTGGGAGCAAGTCTAAAGCCTGTTTTACCTCTAGTAATTGTGCTTTTTTATTCTCAGAAGTATCATTCTGAAATTTAATCATTACTATGTGTTTTATCATGTTTTTTAAATATTAAAAATTTGAATAAATAAAATTAAGGAATTTTTATTATTGCTGAAATATACTAAAGATTTTTTATAAATTTGAAGAATAAAATTTGAATAAATGTTAGTTATTGGAATTGCAGGAGGTACTGGCTCAGGAAAAACTACTGTTGTAAAAAAAATTGTTAATTCTCTACCAAAAGGGTCTGTTGCAGTATTATCGCAGGATTCGTATTATAGAGACAATGGACATTTGCCCTTAGAAGACAGGAAAAAGATTAATTTTGATCATCCTAATTCTCTTGAATTTGAACTTTTAATAGAGCATATTAACATGCTTCAGCAAGGCGACGTTATTCCAGAACCAATATATTCATATTTAACTTGTACTCGATCAGAGGAATATAATCCAATTTCACCAAGAGAAATTATTATTGTTGAAGGAATATTAGTATTAACTCAACCTAAATTGAGGAAATTATTTGATTTAAGTGTGTTTGTATATGCCGATGCTGACGACAGATTAGCAAGAGTATTAATGCGTGATATTGTTGAGCGTGGTAGAAATGTTAGTGATGTTTTGAAAAGATATGCAGCTACAGTTAAGCCTATGCACGAGCAGTTTATAGAGCCATCAATGCGTTATGCTGATTTGATTGTACCACAGGGCGGACATAATAAAGTAGCTATTGATGTATTGGTTACACTTATAGAGAAAAACTTAAAGGTCTAAAAATAATGTTGAATCATTTGAAGCTTGATAGGGTGTTATTTTTGGATATAGAAACTGTTCCAATGGTTGCAGATTACGAGTTTCTAAATCCTAGGTTTAAAAAACTATGGGACAGGAAATCTCGTCATTTAGTAAAGAAAGAACAAACGCCAAAAGATGTTTTTCCGAGTGCTGGAATTTATGCCGAATTTGGAAAAATTATTTGTATTTCTGCTGGTTATCTTGTTAAAACTGATGGTAAAGAGCAGTTTAGATTAACTTCTTTTTATGGTGATGATGAAAAAAAACTACTAAAAAAGTTTCTTGATACTGTGGAGCAAAAGTTTAAATCGCCAGATTGGCTTTTGTGTGCTCATAATGGAAAGGAATTTGATTATCCATACATTTCACGAAGAGCATTAGTTAATGGTTTACATTTGCCTAAAGTATTTGATATTGCTGGTAAAAAACCGTGGGATGTAAGGCATCTTGACACATTGGATTTATGGAAATTTGGTGATTATAAGCACTATACTTCTTTAGATTTGCTTACAGCTATTTTTGATATTCCAACGCCTAAAGATGATATTTCTGGTGCTGATGTTTATCGTGTTTATTATCAGAATAATGATTTGGAGCGAATAGTGAAATATTGCGAAAAAGATGTGCTTACTGTTGCTCAATTGCTTAGAAAATACAAAGGCTTAGACTTATTAGTTGATGAAAATATTATTGTAGTTTAAAGGAAAAAGTAATTTGCAAAAAAAAGAGCCGTCAATTTTTGACGGCTCTAAATATATCACTTAATTATTTCCTGAGAATTAGTTGTTTAGACAATTTCCCATTCGCACTTTGTATCTCAATGAAATAAATTCCACTTGATAATGTGCTTAATTCTATATCCATTGTATAAGAACCCACAAAATGTTTTTTATTAAGTATCTCTTTAACTTTCTGGCCAGAAGCATTATAAAGAATAATACGCAAGTCCATATTTTGATGTAAAGTATAACTTAATTTTGTGAAATCTGTTGCTGGATTAGGATAAACTTCCATTTCGGCATAATTTGCAAGAGTATTTAC
>DAOVUO010000081.1 GCA_030632545.1 Bacteroidales bacterium | reverse complement strand
TTACTTGAAGCCAACACGCCAAAAAATCTATCAATATTACATGAAATTGCGAGTAAAATTAGTATAAATGTACAAGAAATTAATTCAGAGCAAAGGAAAAACCTGCATTTAGCGGCTGTTTTTGTAAGTAATTTTTCAAATCACATGTTAAGTATTGCACAACAAATTACCAGTGAGCAAAATTTGAATTTTGAATTACTAAAACCACTTATAACAGAAACACTTACAAAATCATTAGAATTAAGCCCCATTATGGCACAAACTGGCCCTGCATTACGAAATGATTTATCTACAATAAATAAGCATTTGGATATATTGTCAAGTAAGGCTTTGTGGAAAAAAATATATAGTTTTGTAAGCCAAAGTATATACGATACAAAAATAAATAAACATGAGTAATTTTAAAGAAGCTCTAAAGCAAGTAAAAGCCTTTGCATTTGATGTTGACGGAGTTTTTTCTAAGCAATTATACCTTACACCCGAAGGAAAATTTATGCGGACTATGAACGTTAAAGATGGCCTAGCAGTGAAAATGGCTATTGATTTAAAATATCCAATAGCAATTATTTCTGGCGGCAAAGAAGAATCAATAATTGATAGATTCAAAGGTTTAGGTATGACTGATTTTTATATAGGTAGCCTTGAAAAAAGGGAAGCTCTCGAGGACTTTATGTCTAAATATGAGTTAAATCCGGACGAAATACTCTATATGGGCGACGATTTACCTGATTATGAGCCAATGCAAATAGTTGGCGTAGCTACTTGTCCATCAGATGCTGTGGAAGAAATTAAAAGTATAGCTTATTATATTTCAGACAGAAAAGGCGGAGATGCTTGTGTACGAGATGTAATTGAGCAGGTTTTGCGTGTTCAAGGTAATTGGCCAAAATTTAATTAGAAGCATGAAAGCATTTTTAAATCTAATTCGTTGGAAAAACCTTTTAATGATTGCATTTACTATGTTGGTAATGCATTATGTGTTAATTTATGGCTTGATAAAGTATCATACAATTGAGGATTATAGTTTTATCCTAAAAAAAATGCAAGTATTAAGCTTTGATTTCGAATTGCAATTAGCTGATTTTCAATTTTCAATTTTGGTATTGTCCGTGCTTCTTATTGCCGCTGGAGGATATATTATCAACGATGTTTTTGATAAGAATATTGATGCAGTAAATAAAAAAACAAGAAATCCGGTTGGAAAAACAATTTCAGTGTCAGTTGCTGAGATACTTTATTTTATAACTACAATTTTAGGAATTTTAGGAAGTTTGTGGGTTTCTTATTCGCTTAATTTGTGGCAGTTAAGCTTTATTTTTATTATCACCGCTGGTTTACTTTATTTTTATTCCGCTAATTATCAGTCTGTGCCATTTGTTGGGAATTTACTTGTAGCACTTATAGTTGCAATAGTGCCGTTTTTGATTCCTATTTTTGATGTATTAAGTCTGAATAAAATTTATCGACCCACATTACTTAATTATGGTTTTAATTTCAACTTTCTATTTATTTGGGTTGGTGGATTTGCATTTTTTGCATTCCTTACAACGCTTATTCGTGAAATAGTAAAAGATACAGAAGATTTTGAGGGAGATAAAGCAATGGGGCAAAATACTATTCCTATAAAATTTGGTTCAGGTGTTACTAAAGTTATTATAATATCCTTGAGTTTTATATTAATTTTAGGTGTATTATGGATAAACTATTTTTATTTTCCTAATCATATTTTTATTAAGTATAATTTTACACCTGATGATGTTTGGTGGCAACAAATTCCTCCTGCCTCTTTTTCTAGTTGGTATAGCTTTATTTTTATTATTTTTCCATCTATATTTGTAATTTACAAAGTATTTAGTGCGAATGATAAAAAAGATTATGCCATAGCTGGTAATTTAATCAAATTAATCATGATTTTAGGAATATCCTATTCATTTGTTATTGCATATTCATTCCTAAATTTTCAAATATTGGTTCAATGAGCAAAGAATTAGAGCAATTAAAAAAATACCGAATAATACTTGGTTCACAGTCAACCAGAAGGCAAAAATTATTGGAAGAATTAGGGCTGAAATTTAAAATTTTCACAAAAAACAATGTAATTGAAACTTTTCCTGAAGATATGCCAATTACAGAAGTCCCTTTATATTTAGCCGACTTAAAATCAAAAGCTTATGAGTCGGAGGTAAGAGGTGATACAATCCTAATAACGGCTGATACAGTAGTACTTTGCGAAAATGAAATTGTTGGAAAACCTAAATCTTTATCGGATGCAAAATTAATGCTTAAAAAGCTAAGCGGGAAAAATCATACTGTAGTTACAGGCGTATCAATTAGAGGACTAAATAAACAACGTTTGTTTTCAACATCTACCGAAGTATATTTTGGTGAACTTGGCGACGACGAAATTTCATATTACGTTGATAATTATAAACCAGTTGATAAAGCTGGCTCTTATGGTATTCAAGAATGGTTGGGTTATATTGCAGTAGAAAAAATAGAAGGTTCCTATTTTAATGTAATGGGACTACCAGTTTTTGAATTGTATAAGGAGCTTAAAAAATTTGTAAAAAATTAAAAATAAATAAATTATGAAAACAAAATTAATAAGTATAGTACTTATTTTCAACCTTTTTCTAGTTCAGTTTGCAAAAGCAGACGAAGGCATGTGGATTCCAATGCTACTTGGGAAATACACCATTGCCGACATGCAAAAAAAAGGGTTTAAACTTACTGCCGAGGATATTTACAGTGTAAATAAAGCTAGTTTAAAAGATGCAGTTATGATATTTGGCGGTGGTTGTACGGCCGAGTTAATTTCTGATCAAGGCTTAATTATCACCAATCACCATTGTGGATATGGGGCAATTCAAAAACATAGCTCATTAGAGCACGATTATTTAACTAATGGATTTTATGCCAAAACAATAAACGACGAGCTTATTAATCAGAATTTAAGTGTTACTTTTTTAGTGCGAATGGAAGATGTTACTGAAAAAATATTGAGTGTTATTACTCCAAACATGAATGAAACTGAGCGTGATATAGCTGTAAATAAGGTAATAGCTGGTTTAATTCCACCAGCTTCTGAAGAAGGAAAATATAAAGTTACTGTTAAACCTTTTTTTAATGGTAATCAGTATTTTATGTTTGTTCAAAAACAATACACTGATGTACGTTTAGTTTTAGCACCACCATCAGCAATTGGTAAATTTGGTGGAGATACAGATAACTGGATGTGGCCTCGTCATACAGGCGATTTTTCGGTGTTTAGAATTTATGCCGATGAAAACAATGAGCCAGCTAAATATTCAGAGAGTAACAAACCGTATAAACCAATAAAATCATTTGAAGTATCAATAAAAGGTGTAAAAGAAGGCGATTTTACAATGGTTTTCGGTTATCCGGGCAGAACTCAGGAATATATTACTTCTTATGCCGTAAAAATGGTAAGCGAAGTGGAGAATCCTGTTCAAATTGATTTACGTCAAAGTCGTATTGATATTATGTCGAAATATATGAACGAATCGCCATTAATTCGTATTCAGTATTCAGCTAAATATGCACGAGTTAGTAATGCTTGGAAAAAATGGATTGGCGAAAATCGTGGATTAAAACGCTTAAATGCTATTGAGAAAAAAGAAGCTTTAGAAGCTGAATTTCAAGCATGGGCAGAAAATAAAAAGAACAAGAAAAAACATGATTACACCACTATTTTAAGTGAATATAAAGGATTGTACAAGGAACTAACACCTGTGAATTTAGCTATGGATTATATCTATGAAGCAGGTTTGGCAGTAGAGATTATTCGTTATGCAAGAGGATTTGCTAGGTTTGTTGATACTGAGGACGAGGATGATCTTTTATTACTAAAAAAAGTTTATAAAAATTCTATTGAAGGATTTTTCAAAGATTATAATGCTGATATTGATAAAGAAATTTTTGCGCTGGTTATGGAGCCGTATTCAAAAAACTCACCAGAGCAATACCGACCTGATTTTTTCAATATTTTAGAGAATGAATATGAAGGAAATATTGCTAATTGGACTGATGCCATTTTTAGTAATACTATTTTTAATAAAAAAGACTCGCTACTAAGTTTTGTCGAGAATTATAGTTTAGAGAATAAATCAGATATACTAAATGATCCTATTTATGCAATTATGGAGTCGATTTTAAATTCTTATACAGAAAAAATTGACTTAAAAAGTGGATATTTGCATACAAAAAAAGATAGCTTGGATAGAATTTGGATGCAAGCATTGATGGATTTTGAACCAAAAAAGAATTTTTATCCAGATGCTAATTCCACATTACGAGTGTCTTACGGAAAAGTGTCAAGTTCTTATCCACGAAATGGAATTAAATATCTATATCAAACTACATTAGACGGAATTATGGAAAAAGATAATCCTGATGTTTACGATTATAGAGTGCCTGAGAAGCTAAAAGAATTGTATAAAGCTAAAGACTATGGAAAGTGGGGAGCTGATGGACGAATGCCAGTTGCTTTTATTGCAACAAATCATACTACTGGTGGGAATTCAGGTAGCCCCGTGTTAAATGCTTATGGACAATTAATTGGAGTGAATTTTGACCGTTCGTGGGAAAGTACAATGAGCGATATTATGTTTGACCCAGAGCAATGTAGAAACATTTCATTAGATATAAGGTTTGCACTTTTTATAATGGAAAAGTATTTTGGAGCAGATAGATTAATTAATGAGATTAATTTTGCAAAAGAATAAAAAAATCATAAAAAATAAACATATACATAAATTAATGAAACTTATTTAGTAATTTGTGTTTGTAAAATAATTGTTGATTAGCAGGACAAACTTGATTAAATACGGTAGCTTAAGTTTAAATATAGTTGAAATCAATGGTTTTAATTCTTTCTGATAGGCAATATTGCTGATAGTTAGATGAATAAGCCAGTAAGAAATAAAATACATGAAAAAAATATTAGGAATTGGAAATGCGCTTGTTGACGCATTGGTAAGAATTGAAGATGAAAGTATTTTGGCTCAATTAGGTTTTCCTAAAGGTAGTATGACACTGATTGATGTGTTTAAAAATAAGGAAATCGCAGAGCTTACAGCTCGTATTCCAAAGGCATTAGCTTCTGGTGGTTCAGCAGCTAATTCTATACATGGATTAGCTATTTTGGGTGTTGAAACTGGATTTATTGGCCGTGTTGGGGATGATGAATTTGGTCGTTTTTATACTAAGGATATGACCAAAGTTGGGATAAGCCCAATGCTTTCAACTTCTAAAACCACAACTGGTATAGCCAATGCTTTTATTACAGAAGATAGCGAGCGAACTTTTGGTACATTTTTGGGTGCAGCTGTTGAATTATCTGCTGATGATATTGAGGCTTCTCAGTTTAAGCCTTATGATATTTTGCATATCGAAGGCTATTTGGTTCAAAACTATGAACTAATTGAAAAGGCCTTAAAATTAGCCAAGGATAACAATTTATTAGTTTCTTTAGATTTAGCTAGCTTTAATGTTGTAGAAGCCCATTTAGATTTCTTAAAAAGAGTTGTAAATGAGTATGTTGATATACTTTTTGCTAACGAAGAAGAAGCAAAATCATTTACAGGAAAAGACCCAGAAGGAGCTTTGGAAGATATTGCAGGTATGGTTGATTTGGCTATTGTAAAGCTTGGAGCAAAAGGCTCAATGGCTAAATATAAAGGAGAGAAATTTATTGCTAGTGCAACTCATGTAAACCCAATGGACACAACTGGTGCAGGCGATTTATTTGCATCAGGCTTTTTGTATGCTTTTATAAACGGAAAGCCTATTGATAAAGCACTTCAAACAGGTGCTATTTTAGGCGGAAAAGTAATAGAAGTAATGGGGCCAAAAATGTCCGATGATGTTTGGGATGAAATTAAGAGTATGATTGCTACTGTTTAGAAAAATAGTAATGATTTTATATAGTAAAACTGCCCTTATCTTACTAAAATTAGTTCGTAAGGGCATTCTTTTTTTTTTACTCTTTTTTACTCTTTATGCTAATAGCCAGAAAATTAGTGTAAAAGTATATTATGATAGTAATTTTCAAGAAAAAAGGAAACTAAATTTTTCTGAAAGTGAATTGTTTAGCTATGCCGATTTGCATGTCCAAAATTTAGTGGCGGAAAATTATTTAGAGGCAAAATTTGATAGTTTATTATACAAATCTGAAAATACAGTAAATTTATATTTTAATAAAGGCTGCTACTGGAAGTCAAACTTTTACATTGCAGGTATTGATAGTTTTAAGCATATTTTGGAGAATTGTACTATTGCAAATAATTTTGCAGAATTTGATAAATGTACCAATAGTAATTTAATGATTCTGCAAAAAACAGGATATATATTTGCAAAATTTGAATATAAATGGACTTTTAATATTGATACTAGTTATTCCGTAAATGCAAACTTTTCTAATTTAGACTATATAAAAATCAATAAAATTAAGATTAAATCAAAAAAGGATGTTGTTAAAGAAAAAATTCTTGCTCGTTATCTTTTTTTAATACCCAATTATGCTTTTAACCTACACGAGTGGCAAAAGGCTAATTATAAAATTGAAAATTCAAAGTTTTTTAATCAAGTTAAAGAGCCCGATTTTGAATTAACCGAAAAAGGGGCAATTTTATATTTTTATCTCAAATCTCAGAAAAAATCTAATGCTAGTGGAATGCTTGGATTTCAGAAGCTTAAAGATGAAATCAGTTTTCTTGGAGAAGCAGAAATTAAGCTCGAAAATGTTTTTCTTGCTCTTGAGACTATAAATTTAGATTGGTCGGCGAACTCTCAACAACAGCGAAAATTGAATTTTAATGCATTGTTCCCTTATCTTTTAGCTAGTCCCTTAGGGATTAATTTGGGCGTAAATTTATGGCAAGAGGACTCTAGTTTGATAACTTTAAAATCAGAAAATTCTTTGTTTTATTCACTTCCTCAAGGGATTGGCATTTCTTTAGAGACTTATTTTTATAATTCATTATATCAGAATGATACAAACGAAAAAAATACTTATAATTTGTTCGGAATAGGAATGTCTTGGAATAAAATACTTAATCAAAGTATGCATAATATGTTGCGATTAAGAGTTTTAAGTTCAGATTTTTATGCAAGTTCACAGGCTCGTTCAAAAATGTATGGCGAAAATGTATTTTATTATAAATCTAAAGATAAATGGCTGTTTTCTACAAAATTTGCGTTTTCTTATTTGAATGATGATAAGGCTAAAAGAAATGAGTTCAGTCCTTTGGGCGGATTAAAAAGCTTTGTTGGTATAAGTGAGAATAGTATTTGGGCTAAAAATTATTTATCAGGACGCTTAGAATTTAAAAATGAAATAAAAACGGGCCCAATTAGTATTTTGGATTACCTTTATTATACAGATAATGGTTTAGATTATAGTAGTTTATTAAGTTTTGGTGCAGGTTTAGAAATAAAACAAAAAAACATTAGCATTCAACTACTAAATGCATATTTACTCACAAAAAACACGTTGAATTTTTCTGATTCCAAATTGCATTTAAAATTTATTAGTTACTTTTGAAACGAAATCTTAAATTTGCAAAAAAACTTAGTATGATAACAGATTATAAGATAGTGGTAGCCAATATTAGGAGTGAGTTTAAGGCTTATATTGAAAATAATGGGTTAAAATCAATAGTTTGTGGAATTTCTGGTGGAATTGATAGTGCTTTAACCGCAGCTCTTATTAAACCAGTTTGTGATGAGCTAGGGATTAAATTTATTGGTCGAAGTATTACTATTGTAACTAATAAATCTGATGAAATTGAGCGAGCCAGAAATATTGGGCGTTTTTTTACTACTGATTTTGAAGAGGTTGATTTATCTTTTGCCTTCGATATTCTTTCTTCTTTGGTGATGGAAGCTGATGAAAGGGAGGATAAAAATACACATCATTATAAAATACGATTGGGAAATGTAAAAGCCCGTACCAGAATGCTTTATCTATACGATTTGGCTTCGCACCACCGTGGAATGGTTATGTCAACTGATAATTATACTGAGTTAATGCTAGGTTTTTGGACTTTACATGGTGATGTTGGAGATTATGGTTTGATTCAAAATATTTGGAAAACAGAAGTTTATGCAATGTCTGCCTATCTTGCAGATAATATGGACGATGAAGAAGAAGCAAATGCCTTACGTTCATGTATATATGCCGTGCCAACTGATGGACTTGGGATTACAAATAGTGATTTAGACCAAATTAAGGCTAAAAGCTATGAGGAAGTTGACCAAATTTTAATACGTTTACTTGATACTAATAAAGATTTAGGCGAATTTGCTAATCATCCAGTAGTTCTACGTAAATTGGCATCAGAATTTAAACGAAATAATCCTTATAATATTCCACGTAAAACAATCACTTCTGAACCACTATTTTAGAAGTTTAATCACACGTTTTAACTTAAAACTTAACACTCAAAACTTAAAACTTAACAAAGTATTTATATATTGACATGTTAATAAAGATTTACCCTGAGAACCCAAAGCTTTCAACAATTGATAATATTGTTGAAAGACTTAAAAATGGAGCTGTTATAATAATACCAACAGACACAGTTTACAGCTTTGCTTGTGATATGAAAAATATTAAGGCAGCTCAAAAAATGGCAGAATTGAAAGGAAAGAAGCTTGATAAGGCACATTTTTCCCTGGTTTGTCGCGATTTAAGCGATTTATCACAATATAGTAGGCAGATT
>DAOVUO010000555.1 GCA_030632545.1 Bacteroidales bacterium | reverse complement strand
CGCATTTTGCATCATCAATTTCAGTTGCCTCAATAAAATAATCTAAAGCAGCCTCATCACGTTGTAAATTGTATAGTTGTTTTGCTATTCTACACTTAGGCCCAATAGCTTTACTTAAAAAGTTAGCATGCGATTGAACCAATAAATCCTGCATATCTTTTTCTGTTGCCTCTACAAATATTTTCGACTTTGTTTTCTGCAAATTTTTCCCGATATAAGCTTTTCTACGTTTGATTTCGGGCTGTTGCATTTGCTGAGCATATTCAACTAAATTTCGGGCTGTTTGCCAATACGAAGACGCATAAAAGTTTGATAGGCGGTAAATGTAAAACTCCTTGCCCGTTTTCTCCATTTCTGCAATAGTAGCATCAATTTGATTCCACAAATCGCCGTATTGTTTTGATAATTTTGGGTCGTTGGTGACCTTTTCCTTTAATTGCTTTTCAAAATTTCTCTTTTTGGTCATTATATACTCATCGTTGAGAGCCATAACTAAACCAGCATAGTATTTTCTACCATTTGCAACACTTAGTAATTTGCCAAGTAGTTCGGCTTGACTTTCGGGATGATTTTGAAAATATGTATAACTGGCCTGATAAGCTTCGTTTAGTTTGCTTAACATTAGTGGATGTGTATAGTTTTTGAAATATTCCAATTGTGCTATAGAGAGCATTCTATCAGTATTCCCTGGGCGACCAATTACAAAAATTGCTTCATCTTCGCTAGCCCCTTTTTCACTCCAAGTAAAATAGTCGTTCACCTTAACAGGCTTTCCGTTTTCATCATAAGCTCTCACAAAAGCAAAATCAAGCTCGTAGCGTGGATAAGTAAAATTATCCCAATCCCAACCAGTAGCAGCAATTTGCACATCGGGCACCATTACTAAACGAATATCAGTATAACGTTTGTAGCTATAAAGAGAGTATTTACCACCATTGTAAAGAGTTATCACTTTACATTTTAGTCCAGTTTCCTTTTCATTCTGAGCAACTATCTCTTTAATCTTAGATTTTTTTGCTGCAATTTTTTCGTCATCAGTCTTAGCCTTTTTCATGGCCTTAAATATATCGCTTGTTACATCATCAATAGAAATTAATTGATCGACATATAAATCAGGAATTATTCGCTCCTCTTCCAATTTTTCGGCATAAAATCCATCACGATGAATATCTTCACCCTCCTTTTTCACTTTCCATAATAAACCACGCACGCAATGGTGATTTGTCATTATTAAACCATCTTGCGAGACAAATGCGCCCGAACAACCTCCGCCAAACTGCAAGGCCGATTTTTGAACATGATTTAACCATTCTTTAGTTGGTGTAAAATTTAAGTCTTTTTTATAAGTAGCCATAGGAACAGCATCAAAAGTCCACATACTACCAAAATCGTTGAGCGAAAATTTGACCTCGTTTAAATTTAGCGGCTCATAAATTGTTTTCTGAGCACTTATGCTGACTGTGAGCGTAATAATCAGGATAATAACTAAAGTCTGCTTTTTCATAATTGTTTTGTTTTGTAATTATAATTTCAACTACTCTCGATTGTTCTAAATATTGGATAATATACGAAAATATTTGTCAAACCCCAGCTTGTGATTTATTAATTATTATTTACTATTTATTATTGGGCTGGCGAAAGAGGATTGATGATTTATGATTGATGATTTACGATTGGGCTGGCGCAAGCCAATTGTCAATTACGAATTACCATTTACTATTTATTATTTATTATTGGGCTGGCGCAAGCCAATTAACAATTAACCATTTACCATTAATCATTAACTATTTGGCTAACGCAAGAGGATAACTGATAATTGAGAATTCGTAATTCGTACTTGAGAATTCGTAACTCTAGGCACTTATAACTTTCAACCTCTTCTATTACAATTTTTCTATTTTTTCTTTTGATAATTTCGTTTTTTCCATAATTATCTCAATAGAAATATTATTTTCT
>DAOVUO010000304.1 GCA_030632545.1 Bacteroidales bacterium | reverse complement strand
TTGGCGGTCGAGATGGACATAAACCATTCGGTAACACCCCATGTTGACGGTCGAGATGGACATAAACCATTCGGTAACACCTCATGTTGACGGTCGAGATGGACATAAACCATTCGGTAACACCTCATATTTACTATAAACCTGTACAGATATTTGTTTTAGAACATGGTTTTCAGCTTGTGAAAAAACAGAAGCTCTATTTTAGGGCGACAATGTAGCTGAAATAAAAAAGTATTATCAATTTTCAATTTTCAATTAACCATTGTCAATTTTCAATTATCCATTATTCTTAAGTGTTTTCACAAATAAATAGGCTGTAACGCTTATAATTACACCATAAACCAAAAACATAAACAAAAAGGCACTAGTATTCATATATTTACTTTTTATTGATTAACTGTTTATACCTTACAATGGTTCGGTAAGATTTACTAAATTTACTGTTTCAAAACTGTATTCCGCTAGTTATAAACAACATAGTAAATAAAATGGAATTTAGTAAATCTATGGATTTCAGTAGTTTATAAAAATTTAACGAAGTATTATACCTTAATTATTCCATTTAAATAAGTTACAGCATTACCTGCAATTGCCACTCTTTCGCCTAAATACTTGCATGATAAATTGCCCTTTCGGACAGAAAGTTGACGAGCTTTTAGTACCGTTTTGTTCAATTTTTTACTCCAATAAGGAATAAGACTTGTGTGAGCTGAACCGGTTACAGGATCCTCGTTTATACCTACTTGCGGAGCAAAAAAGCGAGAGACAAAATCAACGTCTAAACCAGGTGCAGAGATAATTATACCTCTCGCATCTATGGTTCTAAGTAAAGAAAAATCTGGTGTAATTTTTTCAATATCACTCTGAGATTTATAAATAAGCAAATAATCAGTTTTACCTCTTAGGACTTCAGTAGGCTCTAAACCAATTGATTTAATCAAATTTTGAGGTGCATTAACAATTTGTAATTTATCACTAGGAAAATTCAATACCAACTTCTTTTTCTTTTTTGTTACCGTAAGTTCACCACTTAAATGAGAAGCAAATTTAATAGTGGGATAAGGAACTCCATAATATTTATAAAGCACATGGGCAGCAGCTAAAGTAGCATGTCCACAAAGAGCTACCTCAACCGTTGGTGTAAACCATTTAATTTCGTACTTCTTACCATTTGGAACAATAAATGCAGTTTCGGCCAAATTATTTTCGGCAGCAATACTTTGCATTTTCGTCTCCTTTAACCACTTGTCTAAAATACAAACTGCGGCAGGATTTCCTCCAAATACTTTCTTTGTAAAAGCGTCGATTTGAAACATTCGTATTTTCATCTGTTTATAATTTTTAGCCACATCTTGTCCCGAACATCGGGAAATGCAACGAATTAATGTGTGTGTTTATCTTTAATTATGCATTTGTGTGTTTAATTTACTTATACATGAAAATTTTCATCAACTTTCTCAAACACAATTTTCCAATTTGTCCATTTATAGCGTAGTTGTAAAACAATAATATACATAACAAGCATTAGCGACCAGCCAATTAGCATTGTCGAAAGTTCAATTCTTTCTACCTTAAAAATAGTTGCAGTACTAAATACCGAGCCTTCGAAACTCACTAATAATGCACCATACATATTGTTTGTTATGTGTATTGCGATTGGAATTTCCAAACCACCATCTATTACAGCAATTGTGGCTGCAATTATTGCGAAAATAATATAATATATACCTACACCCAAACCAAATTCTCTAAATTCAGGATTACTCAAATGCAACGAAGCAAACAACAACGATGTAAGCAAAATAGCTATCCACCTGTACTTAAACCAGCCACCAAATGCTTGTAATAAATATCCTCTAACAGCCAATTCTTCAAATGCCGACTGAAATGGAATTAAAAAGAAAGTAATAAGTAGAAGTGGGATAAATTGATTAAAATCAAAAGCATATACATAATTATCTGGGAATAAAATATAAAATACAAGCTCCATGAGAATGCTTAAGCCAAGCCAAGTAAGTGCAGCAAATGTAAATTTAGAAATATCAAAGTGCGGCCTAGATGTAGCAACAGTAATAGCAGGTCGCTCGTGCAAATATTTCATCACAATATAGAGCGCAAAAAAAGCAAACAAAAAAGGTATTAAATTAAAAAAGAACAAAATATTTGAACTTATTCCTGATTCGCTAATATTCTGAAGTCCATTTTTTAACTCGGCAGCATAACTTGGGTTAAATTCCTGCAGCACCACTAAAGTTATTCCCATAGGAATTTGCCCCACTAAAATAGCGGCAACTATTGCGATTAAACCCACTAAGTAACGCCAAGCATTTTTTTTACCTAAAAAATATTGTTCTATAAACATTTAATGTACAGCTTTAAGTGTATATCCTTTTTCACGAAGCAAAACTATTACTCCCTTAGAACCTGCCAAATGTGCTGCACCCACTGCAATAAAAGTGCTTGCTTTAGTTATTTGCTCTTCGATATGGGGAATCCAATTCAAATTTCGTTGAATAAGCATTTGCTCCTCAATACTCTTATAATCAGGAGTTTCAAACATTAGCAAAAATAGCTCATTTAAATCCTCCTTCATATAAACTTCAAGCATTTCGTTAAATTCCTTTTCAATATCTGCACCTATCATCGAAAGAGCTTGTTCTTCTATATCAATCTGATTTACAATTTTCATCTGATAGGCAATCTCTTCTAGTCCAACTATTTTAAGTCCCTTTTTCTTGGCTAATTTATTAAACTCTTTCTCATAACTTTTAACTTTGCCTAACTCCTCGGTTAACAAAATTGAATAAATAAAAAATGGCTTAAAACGAACATACTTATTATATTTCTTCTCAGAAAGGTCAAGTGTATCAAGCAAATATGTTTTAAAGCGGCTATAGTCTTCTTTTGACAAAAAATCTTTTACCGTTTTTCCATCGGGCAACAGAATTTCTTGAGCTAGTTTAATTTGCTCTTTTATAGGGATATTAATATCTATTTCTAAAGCAAGAGTTTTAGCATTTTTGAGTTTTTCTATAGTTTTAGAAGGATAAAAAAAATCACTTTGTGGCATTAAGTGCATTGTTCCAAATAAATACGAACTTTGCTTTAATCCATTACCACTAATCTCCCATAGCAAACCTTTTTCAAGTTTTATAGGAATATTGCTTTGAGCTTTTACGCCAAAAAACAAACTTATAAGTAAGCTTATTACTACTATTTTTTTCATCAATACTATATTTTATTTTTTGATTAGTCGATGATAACTCACATTTCCATTATTATTCAGCCGCAAAATGTAAATCCCTTTCGACAAGAAACTAATATCAACTTTATTGGTTAATAATACAGTTTTTTGCATTAATAAACCAGTAACCGAAAAAATTTCTAATTCTGCTTTTGTTATGTTTTTTATATAAATCTCATTACTAGCAGGATTTGGATAAATTGCATTTCTGTTTTGAATAGTGGAAATAGAAGACGAATTATCTTCTCTTGTTGTAAATAGTTCACTTGCAGAATAGTTTGATACACCACTTGCACAAACACCTGCAATTTGAAATTCATATTCGGTACTAAAAGCTAAATCAAATAGGCTATAATTTGCCTCTGAACTATTCACGTTTATCCAGTTATTATCAGCAGTAGTTTTGTATCTTAAATAAAAAGATTCCGCTTGCTCGCAGTCGCACCAATTTAGTCTAATGCTGTTATCTCCCAAAAAATTGTAATTCAAATCATCTGGAGTTGTACAATCCGCCACACTACCAAAAACATGAAAACCTATATTATCAAAATTATCCTGATTTTTAACAATCCATTCTGCTGGTGTATAAGTTGTATTTGGTTCTTTGAGCGATGCAATTCGAATTAGAGTAACATCTGGTGCAAAATCTACAAGCTCATTAAAATTTCCAATAATATCAATAAGCTCACCAGCTTTCCATAAAGAAATTGGATCGTTTCCATTAAATGTCAGCTCATCAGCATTTGTTAAAGTATCAGATTTACCTGCTAACTCTGCATCAGCACTCTCATTTGTAATTACAAAAGACTCGCCATAGTTTAAAGCTCCAGCAAGATTAAACCCATTTGTCCAATCGCCAGCTCCATTAGCTTGTTTTTTTATAGTGAAGTTTGATAAATCTATTGTATATCCAGTGTAATTAGATATTTCAATGGCTTTATTATATGAACTTCCTTCAATATATTCGGTTATAAATAAATCCGAAGCCAAATTATAATCTACATGAACAATATTAAATGTCTCGCTTGTATCCGCCTCATTTACTGATAAAATGTAATACCAATATTCTAAGCCAGCAGTCGCATCTATATCTGTGTAAGAAGTACTTTCAGCAACTAATTCTACAATTAAATCAAAGTTTACTTCATCTTCTGCTCG
>DAOVUO010000111.1 GCA_030632545.1 Bacteroidales bacterium | reverse complement strand
TTTAAGTTTTGATGTTCCGTAAGTATTTACATATAATCCCATTGGGTCGGCAACACCAATTGCATAAGCTACTTGTACTAGTATTTCGTCTGCTACTCCTGCTGCAACAGCATTTTTTGCAATATGACGCATTGCATAAGCTGCCGAACGGTCAACTTTTGAAGGGTCTTTACCAGAAAATGCTCCACCACCATGTGCGCCTTTTCCACCGTAAGTATCTACAATAATTTTACGACCTGTTAAACCTGTATCGCCATGAGGCCCGCCAATAACAAATTTACCTGTAGGGTTTACAAACAAACGGAAATCATTTTTAAAGAATTTACGAATCGACTCTGGAAGAGCTGCTGTCACTCTAGGAATAAGTATATTTTTTACATCATCGTGTATTTTTCTTAGCATCAATTTATCAGCCTCAGTTTGATTAATGTTTTGTGATACATTGATAAAATCATCGTGCTGAGTAGAAATAACAATAGCATCAACTCGTAGAGCAACATTATCGTCGCTATACTCCATTGTTACCTGTGATTTAGAGTCGGGTGCTAAATAAAGCATTTGCTTGCCTTCTTTACGAATAGCAGCTAATTCAAATAAAAGCTTATGTGCAATATAAAGAGCAACAGGCATATAGTTATCTGTATCTTTAACGGCATAGCCAAACATCATTCCTTGGTCTCCAGCACCTTGCTCATCTTCCGATTGGCGAACAACACCACGGTTAATGTCTTTTGACTGTTCATGAATAGCAGACATTATACCACATGAATTACCATCAAATTGATAACTAGCCTTGGTATAACCAATATCATTAATTACTTTTCTTGCCACATTTTGGGCATCAACCCAAGCTTCAGTTCTTACTTCGCCCGAAAGTACAGTTAAACCAGTAGTTACAAGTGTTTCGCAAGCTACCTTTGATTCATTATCTTGTCTTAAAAATTCATCTAAAAGTGCATCGGATATTTGATCGGCCACCTTATCTGGGTGTCCTTCTGATACAGATTCTGATGTGAAAAAATATGCCATAGTTTATGTATTTACTAATTTAAAAGAATCTACAAATTTATGAATTTATACCAATTTGCCAACAGATTTGTAATTGACTAATGATTATTTATGCGTTTTTATCGTATAAAACTACCATATACTCTAACTCAATCACTTTATATAATTCTATATTGTAATATTCCCATATTCATTAATGATTGATAACTAGGCATTGATGTTTATTTAGTAAGTTCATGGAAAACTTCTTCTAAACTTTTTTCCTGCTTTTGCATAGTTAATACAACCATCTTATGCTCTACTGCTAAGTTAAAAATACGCTCTCTTGGGTCATCATTTGTGTCAAAAACCAAAATCCAATGTTTGTCGTTTATTTTACGTATTTCTGTAATTTCTGCTAAGTTTTTAAACAATGATTCATCGATAACCTTATTAAGTTCTACAGTAATTACAATCATTTGGCTACTTTGTTGAATGTTTTGAGTGGAATCGTTTGCCACAAGTTTGCCTTTATTAATAATAATTACCCGATTAGCTACAGCTTCTACTTCCTGCATAATATGAGTCGATAACATCACCGTTTTTTCCTTACCCAAACTAACAATTAACTCTCTAATTTCTATAATTTGATTTGGGTCTAAGCCTGTTGTAGGTTCATCAAGTATTAATATTTCGGGCTCGTGAATAAGTGCATGAGCAATCCCAACTCGCTGTTTATAGCCTTTCGAAAGAGCAGCAATTTTTTTGTGTTGCTCTTGCTCTAATCCCACAAGTGCTATTACATCAGCAATTTTTGATTTCAAATTCTTTCGGTGTCCATGTATGCGAGCAGCAAATTCCAGAAATTCTTTTATATAAAGCTCATTGTACAAAGGATTGTGTTCGGGCAAGTAACCAATTTGCTTTTGTACTGCAATGGTATTTTGTGCAACGTCTGTACCATTTACTAAAACATGACCACTTGTAGCTGGTATATAACCACATATAATCTTCATTAAGGTGGATTTTCCTGCACCATTTGGCCCTAAAAAACCAACTATTTCGCCTTTATTAATTGTAAAACTAACAGAATCTAAGGCTTTTTGATTAGCATAAAGCTTTGTAACTTCCGAAATCTGTATCGACATACTCTCTTTTTATAAAAACGAAAGATACATATTTTTTATTTATAGAACACCTTAAATACACAAGTTACAGTGTGAATATACTAATAAACAACAAGTAATGATAAATAACACATCACTAATTTTTTAACAATTTACACCGTGACTATCAGTAATGCATAAAAAGTTGTATTTTCGCAGCAAACTAAAAAATAATTGACTATGTTTTCAGGAATTGTAGAAGAAGCAAATAAAGTAGTTGCATTAAAGCAAGAGCAAAGCAATTTACATATTACCATGAGTTGCTCGTTTACTAAGGAATTAAAAATAGACCAAAGTGTGTCGCACAATGGTGTTTGTTTAACCGTTGTTGATATTACCGATGATACTTACACTGTAACAGCTATTAAGGAAACTTTGGACAAAAGTAATTTGGGTTTATTAAAAGTAGACGATAAAGTAAATGTTGAGCGTAGTATGCGTCCCGATAGTTTGCTTGACGGTCATATAGTGCAAGGACATGTGGACCAAACGGCAACTTGTGCAAATGTGGAAGAAGCTGACGGAAGTTGGTATTTTACATTTGAATATGAACCTACTCAAGAAGACCATATTACTGTGGAAAAAGGTTCTGTATCGGTTAATGGAGTTAGCTTAACGGTTGTAAATTCAAAAGATAAATCGTTTCAGGTAGCCATTATTCCTTTTACTTATGATATGACTAATTTTCATCAGATTAAAAAAGGAACTGTTGTAAACCTTGAGTTTGATGTTATTGGTAAGTATATTGCCAAAATGATGAAAAACTATATGAAGAAATAGGTTCAAACCATAGCTTCCATGATACTTTGACTACCGATGGACGGTTTTAATGCTCGTAACATACGGAATCGTCGGTCGGCAGACAGAACATTCCATAGTGTGGTTTAATGGTAGAAGCCATTGCAGAGCGTACAGCAAATAATTATTTCACACTCTTTCTTGGATAATGCTTATTTTTTAAATCGTATTTGCAAATTCAATTTCATCTTTTGTTTATCTTCTTCCTGATAAATATAACCAAAATCATGTTTTTTGGTACTTGCTGTTTCTAACTTTGTATTGTGGAATAAATAATTTTCAAATTCATTTCTATTATATAAGTGATAAGCCAAAACGTTACCATCCTCTTTTACAATCAAATAACCACCCGTAGCATCATATTCACCAGTCCAAACTTTTGCCGGCATTAAACCCAAAGCAATATCTGTTAGTAAGTGTTTTAGTTTATAATCATAAAAATTATGATGAAAACTTAAATCATAATTGACTGGGTTTAATGCTCTTAATTCCTTGCTTAATTCAGAGATAGTAGATATTTTGGATGAGAAAAATAATCGCATCAAATATGCTGCTATTTTAGGCAAATAACTGTCAATTAGTATTAAGTTATTGCCAAATATTGAATTTTCAGTCCTGACAAATATTAGTTCAACGCCCAATTCCTCCAAACGTTGAAACTTATCTGTAAAATTCTTAGTTGAGTTAATTTCAATTATTTGAACTTTATTTAACCTTTTCGACAAATTAAAAATAAAATTAGTGGCTTTACTTGCATTTAGCAAAGTTGAAGGACTACCTAATTGCGATTTTATACTAAAACCTAATTTTGGTTGTGTGCTAGTTTTCGAGTCGTGAATTATAATTTTAATGTCTGTTTTTACTGATGATTTTGCTTTTAGCGTTTTACATTTTATTTGCGTTAAAAACTCTTCAATTTCTGGAACATAAAAAGTTCCATCCTGTGAACTTTTTATGTTCTCTAAAAGAATTTCTGCTTGTTCTCGAAATTGTTTAACTGGTATTTCTACTTCTTCGTTATTACCTGAAACTATTACAATGTTTTTGTTGAAAATATATTCATAATTATTTTCAGTTTCAGTTTTTAACACTTTGATTATAGGATAAATAAGGTCTTGAATTTTATTCAAATCTGCATCACCTGAAAACAAATTTCCTTCACTCAGTAATTTTAAAAGAGTGTAAATCTCACTCCATTCACCCTTATTCCCTTTTAGCATATTTTTTTAGTTTATTAATTAATATTTTAGCAGTAGCTTGAATTGCTGGAATAGCAACAGAATTACCAAACTGCTTGTAGGCCTGTGCATCAGATACTTTAATTAGATAATTGTCTGGAAAACCTTGTAATCTAGCCCATTCACGTGGTGTCATTCGTCGCCAATAGTCTTTATTAACTTCACCTTGGATTTTTGTTATAGGCGTAAAATCAGTTAAACGACAATCAATTACAATATTTCTTTCTCTACCCATTCCCCCAACAACAATTGCATTAGAGCATTCGTCGTCACCAATTATTGCATAGCCAAATCCATTGCCTTTATTAGCGTGTCTCTGTTTATGATTTATTAATGTATTCTGATAAGTATTAGATAAATAGTATTTTACAGAAACTTTTGCTTCCTCTTTGATATCAGAAAAAGTTTTCTTTTTGTTTGAAGGCTTAGGATATTCAAACTCATTTATATTTTGGTGTTTATGAAATCCAACTATAAAAATTCGCTCTCTATTTTGCGGTACTCCAAAATCTTTGGCATTCATAATTTTGGGTTCAGGAACAAAATAGTTTAAATCTTCACGTAAGGTTTTCAAAATAGTTTTTAAAGTCCGCCCTTTATCATGATTTCTAAGCCCTTTTACATTCTCAAGAAAAAATGCTTTAGGTTGTTTCTCTTTTATTATTCGAGCGATATCAAAAAAAAGAGTTCCTCTTGTTTCGTCTTCAAATCCTCTTCGCTTTCCAGCAATTGAAAATGCTTGACACGGAAAACCCGCACACAAAATATCGTGTTCAGGAATATTTTTTTCATTTATTTTTGTGATGTCTCCAAATGGAACTTCTCCAAAATTTATTTCATAAGTTTTCTTTGCATATCTATCAATTTCAGAAGAAAAAAAAACTTTCAAAACTAAGATATGCATCGCAATTCTAAATCCACCAACACCAGCAAACAAATCAATAAATGTAAATTCTACTTTTTTAGGCTCAGGAAATGGAATATCAAACTTTAAGTCAAGTTTTAAATATTCCTGTAAAGGTTCTTTTACTATACTTTCAAAAAAAACAAATGCGTCTTTTTTATAATATTTTGAAATGCCATTTATTTTATTATGCAGATAATGAGTAAAGTAAGCAGCACCTTCACCTGCATTTTTTAGTGTATTAATTTTTACTTTTTCCTTTATTTCGCTATACTTTTTCATTTCTACTAAATTATAAATATAAGCTTGCTTGCAAAGTTCTATTTTTTTTACAAAAAAACAGCTTTTATTTGCTAATTCTTTTTAACAATTCTATTTTTCATTACACAAAGCCATCGTGTGGTTTAATGGTAGAGCCCATTGCAGAGGCTACAGCACCAAAGTGTAACTATACCAGCCCCATTGCAGAGCTTGCAACGTCAAAAGAGACTTAACTTTTGCTATAAAATTGTCAAACTATATCTTCTTTCAATAAGGAATACATAATGGAATCGTAATACTTTCCATCAATTATGAAGTTTTCACGTATAATACCTTCCTGCTTAAAGCCAAAGCGACTTAGAAACTTTTGTATTTTAATATTATTGATATGCACTTGTGCTTCAATTCGGTGGATTGAAGTATTTTGGAATACGTGTGGAATAAAAACATTTAGGGCTTCGAGCAAAAAACCTTTTCGGTGATAAGCTTTTGCTGTAATAAACTTACAATTAGCAAAATGATGTTTCTTATTAAAATCGTACAAACCAATTAAACCAACAGATTGCCCAGTTGATTTTATGCGAATACTGCAAAATAGAGAGTCATTAGCATTATGTTTTTCAATAAAATTTTCAGCATCTTTTATTGATTTATGAAGCTCATCATCCATAAAGCTCATCAACTCTGCATCGGAAAATAGCTCAAAAACTGCTGATGCGTCATTTGCATCCAATTCCGTTAGTACTAAATTTTTAGTATGTAAAATTCGTATAGCTGCTTGCATAGGGATTAGATTGTATATTTAATATTGACTATGGTTTAGAGATTCTGAGATGTTTCAAACACGTCATTGCGACGAACTCATAACTTTTGAACTTAAAACTCTTAACCTTCCTCTTTCTTATACTCATCATACACCTCTTTAATTCCCTGCTTAAAATTAATTTGTGCCTCCCAACCAAGCTTTTTCAGTTTAGTTACATTCAAAAGCTTTTGAAAAGTTCCATCGGGCTTACTGCTATCCCATACAATATCACCATTGTACTCAGTAATTTTCTTAATCATTCCAGCTAATTCTTTTATACTGGTGTCTCTTCCAGTTCCAATATTTATGTGTGTATTTCTAATTTCGTTATCAGTAAAAGGAAAGTGTTTCAGTTCAATATCTAATTCATTTTTAACAATGTCTTTAAAATCAATATCTTCCATTAAATAAATACAAGCATTAGCTAAATCCTTTGAGTGCAAAAATTCTCTGCGTGGCTTCCCAGTCCCCCATAAACTTATTGAGCTAGAATTAATTCCATATTTTAATAATACATGCTTAATCTCATCCCAATGGGCTTTCCCTGTAATTCCTTCAATTGGATTTTTATTCAAATCCTTTCTTAATTCCAATTCATTGCCAGCTTGCACTAATTTACCTAAATGCATTTTACGTATGAGTGCAGGTAATACATGCGATTTTTCTAAATTAAAATTATCGTTTGGCCCATACAAATTGGTTGGCATTACGGCAATATAGTTAGTTCCATACTGTAGATTAAAACTTTCGATAAGCTTAATACCAGCAATTTTGGCAATTGCATAAGGTTCGTTAGTATATTCCAAAATATCGGTAAGTAACTGCTCCTCGTGCATGGGTTGTGGCGCATTTTTAGGATAAATACACGAGCTTCCCAAAAACAAGAGTTTCTTTACATTATGTTGATAAGCAGCATGAATAATATTGTTTTGCATTTGCATATTATCGTAAATAAAATCGGCTCTATAAACATTGTTAGCCCATATTCCACCTACTTTTGCAGCAGCCAGAATTACATAATCGGGTCTCTCTTTAGCAAAAAAGTCCTCTACCACAGTCTGGCGAGTTAAATCGTACTTGCTATGCGGTGTAAAACAAAAATTAGTATAGCCTTTAGCCAGCAATTGCTTATGAATTGCACTTCCTACAAGCCCACTATGCCCGGCTATATATATATTATCTGTTTTTTCCATTTGAATGTACTTATTTTCTAATGTGCAATTTTAATAAAAAATAACTAATAATTAGTACATTTGAAAAAGTCAGGTACTATTACTTCTACTTTACATTTTAACTTAGGGATTGTTCCGAAATAACTTGACGCTTTCAACTTGTTCTTTTGTCTTTTAACTTCCTTGAAAATTCTTTAAATAGCTCGCTATTCGCAGATTTTTCAACTTGTTAAAAAACAAAATAACTTGGTTTAAAACTGTCAATTTATTCCATCACAATCCCTTAAAACTTAAAGCCGGCCCCGAACATCG
>DAOVUO010000352.1 GCA_030632545.1 Bacteroidales bacterium | reverse complement strand
TTGTACACAAAAAGAGCTTGGTCGGTAATAGCGAAAATATTATCTCCACTTATGCTAACTTTTTTTACGTGCGAATAAGCCAGATGGTCTCGCCATTCGCCAATCCCTAATTGCGCAAATAGTGTATAAGTATTTAAAGAAAAGATAATTATAATGAGTACACGTAATCGCATTTTTTATTGTATTTTTATTACTTCGGACACATTAATAATTAAACCATTATGTACTAATATAATACCAATTGCGAACTAAAATTACCTGTAAACTTAGCTAAAGTAGTTTATAGCTTTTGGCTCTACATCGGCTTATACCAATAATTTTGATTTTATAATGGTGTAAATTTTCCTTTATCTGTTTAATTTAGTGCATCCTTACTATTATTCATTACTGTCAATGCAAAAAAAAATGCTTCATCTATTCATGCTGCATTGTAAGCATTAACATAATTTACTTTTCAAAAGTATGTCCTTTAGTCTTAAAATGGAAAAATTTTGAATTATATTTAAATTTATACATTACTTTTGTTGTTCAAAAGCTTAAGAAATGAATAAGAAGACGATTTACATTTTAGCAGGGAGTTTGATTGGTTTAGTTCTAATACTGATAATTGGAAAGCAAACTGGTATAATTGGAAGTACTTACAGTATAAAGGTTGCCACAGAAATGGTTAAGCATCGTAAGATTGTAGAGATGATAACTGCAAACGGGAAAATTCAGCCAGAAATGGAAGTAAAGATTAGTGCCGACGTTTCGGGCGAAATTGTAGATTTGTACGTTCAGGAAGGAGATTCGGTTAAGCAAGGTGATTTGCTTTTACGGATTAAGCCTGATATTTATACCTCAACAGTTAAGCGTGCCGAAGCTGCCGTTAATAGCGCAAAATCTAATTTAGCAACATCTAAAGCTCGCTTTTTGCAGGCTAATGCGCAGTTTAGACAAGTAAAATCTACTTATACTCGAAATAAAAAACTGTGGGATGAGAAAACAATTTCGGATGCCGAGTATGAGCAAATATTTGCGCAGTACGAAACATCTAAGGCCGATTTGAAAGTTGCGGAGCAGGGTATTAAGGCTGCGGAATTTCAGGTTAAGAGTGCCGAAGCTTCAAATGAAGAGGCTAATGAGAATTTACGTAAAACATCTATTTATGCACCAATTGGTGGAATTATTTCTTTATTAAATGTGGAAAAAGGCGAGCGTGTTGTGGGTACAATGCAAATGGCTGGTACAGAAATTATGCGTTTGGCCGATTTGAATAAAATGGAGGTAAAAGTAGATGTAAACGAAAATGATATTGTTTATGTTGAGCTTGGTGATACTGCTATTATTGAGGTAGATGCATATTTAGGAAAAGTATTTAAAGGAGAAGTGACTGAAATTGCTAATTCTGCAAATACTCTTGGGGTTTCGTCGGAGCAAGTAACTAATTTTGAGGTAAAGATTAGGATTTTAGCCGAAGCATTTGTTATTGCTCGTAAGGAATTTCCTAATAATAGATTTCCTTTTCGCCCTGGAATGACTGCTACTACTGATATTCAAACAAATGTAAAGCATAATGTACTTACTGTAGCTATTCAGTCTGTTACTACAAGAGTAGATTCAAGTGGAGCAACAACTCGGTCTGGTGATTTAGGTTCATTAAATGCCCAAACAGTAGAAGATGAGCCCGAAAGTGTTGAGCCAGAAGTTGTGCAGGAAGCAAAAGAGGTAGTTTTTGTTATTGAGGGCAATAAAGCTGTAATGAAGTATGTGAAAACTGGAATTCAGGATAATTTGTATATAGAAATTACCGAAGGACTTAGCGATTCGACCGAAGTAATTGTAGCACCTTATAATGCTATTTCACGTAAGCTTAAGAATAATTCGGTAGTAGAGAAAGTTTCAAAGAAAAAGCTGTATATGGTTGATAAGTAAACAGGATAATTATTAATTATTAATTGTTAATTGTTAATGATGCTTATTTAGTAGAAGTTTGTGGTAATTCACAACTTTTAACTTTTAACTCAAAACTTCACTCAAAATGTCTCGATTTTTATTTATAGAAACTTCAACCAATGTTTGTTCGGTAGCCTTATCGGATGAAAATGAAATAATTGCTATTAAAGAAAGTAGTGAGGATAGAGCACATGCTAAAATACTAGCTCCATTTATTCGCGAAATTCTTGATGAAAATAAGCTTGAGACTAGTGATTTAGATGCAGTTGTTTTAAGTAAAGGCCCAGGTTCATATACCGGATTGCGTATTGGTGTAGCTACTGCAAAAGGTATTGCGTATGCTTCTGATATTCCACTTATTGCCATTAGTACACTTAGAGCAATGGCTTATGGTTTTGTACAAAAAAATCAACATCCAGAAGCTTTATTTATTCCAATGATTGATGCAAGGCGTATGGAAGTGTATAGTGCTGTTTATGATAATCATAACGAAGGTGTTAGGGCGATTCAGGCTGATATTATAGATGAAAAATCATATTCTGAGTACTTATCAAATTCAGAAGTTTACTTTTTTGGTGATGGTGCGCCTAAATGCAAGGATGTTATTACCTCTGAAAGGGCTCATTTTATTGACAATTTTGACCCTTCAGCAGCATATATGCATCATTTGGCCATGGATAAGTGGAAAAATAAGGATTTTGAAGATGTAGCTTACTTCGAACCTTTCTATTTAAAAGACTTTATAGCAACTGTTGCCAAAAAGAATATTTTTAAGTAAAAGAGATTACACATTATATAAAATGACCAAAAAAGTTAGATTTCTGATTGTTAGATTTAGTTCAATTGGCGACATAGTACTTACAACGCCAGTTATACGTGGATTAAAGCAGCAAGTTGAAGGTGCAGAAGTTCATTTTGTTACAAAAAAAGTTTATTACGATGTAATCAAGCATAATCCATATATTGATAAAATACATTTATTCGACCGTGAGTTTACAACACTTATAGAGGATTTACGTAATGAATATTTTGATTATGTTATCGACCTGCATCATAATTTACGTACATATAGATTAAAAAATAAGTTAGGTGCTATGGCCTTTTCATTTGATAAAATTAATTGGCCAAAATTTGTGATAGTCAACTTTAATAAAAACATTTTACCCAAAGTGCATATTGTTGATAGATATATGGATACGGTAAAAGTATTTGATGTTAACGATGACAAACATGGGCTTGATTATTTTATCTCTGACGAAGATAAAATTGACTTATCAAAATATGGTTTAAAAGCAAATGATTATACAGCTTTAGTTATTGGAGCTACGCATACTACAAAGCGTTTGCCTAACGAAAAACTAATTTCTATTATTAAGCAAATTAAGGGCAGTATAGTGCTCTTAGGAGGAAAAACAGATAGCGAAAATGCAAAGGCTATTTGTACGGAAATTAATAGCGAACGAGTAATTGATACTTGTGGTTTGCTTAAATTAAATGAATCTGCTTATATAGTACAACAAGCACGAGTAGTAGTCTCGCACGATACTGGATTAATGCATATAGCAGCCGCTTATAAGAAAAAAATTGTTTCTGTATGGGGAAATACAATACCAGAGTTTGGTATGTACCCCTACTTTGCTGATGAAGCATCTGCAATTATTGAAGTAAAAGATTTAAAATGTCGCCCATGTACTAAAATTGGTTTTTCAGGCTGTCCCAAAAAGCATTTTAAATGCATGAACAATATTGATGAGGCTAAAATTGCTGAACTTTGTAATCAATAAAAAATTGCTTTAAGGCCAATATACTGGTATTGGTTCGCACATTCTAGTTAGATTATATGTAGAACCACCAGTTTCAATAGTCCATGTTTTAAGTAAACTAAAATAGTAGATTTTTCCACTCTCTAATTCATAGCCTTTTGA
>DAOVUO010000208.1 GCA_030632545.1 Bacteroidales bacterium | reverse complement strand
GATGGACAATTAAAGTACGAAGTATTAATGACAAATATGAAGACTAAAGGTTTAATTCCATCAATGAGTCTTACTGAGCCAGAAAATGCTGTCAAAATAGAATAAAAGTTACCTTAGCAATTGTTAATTATTAAAAGTAATTTATTAATATTCAATGATTCCCCGATGTTAGGGGCAAGCAGTTAAATGCTCGTAAGACATTGAATGATAATTATTTGCAAAAATCAATCTATTAAGCATAACTGCTATATATTCAGCGCTTTAACTTAAAACTTAGCACTCGAAACTTAAAACTAAACAGCCAGTCCCGAACATCGGGGAAGTATTATTAGATAATTGTTAATGCAAAGCTTATTTCTTTACAGTGCTTAGTTTATTGAAGTTTTATATATTTTCTCCTGATTAATATTAATGCCTTTGTTCTTTTTCTATATATAAAAGAGTGACGTAAGCATGGAAATTGTTTTGATTCTTATGCCTAGTTTATATGTCTGATTTATTAACAGATAATTTATCCGTTGGTTATTATAAAGCAAATCGGTCAGTCCCAATTATAAGTAATATTAGTCTTAGTTTTGGCAAGTCTGAATTAGTTGCTATTCTTGGAGCAAATGGAATAGGAAAATCAACATTTTTAAAAACAATTTCGGGTCTTTTACCTCCAATTGATGGACAAATTCTTTTAAATGAGAATAATTTAGAAAGTTATTCTAATGCGGAAAAAGCAAAAGAATTAGTTTATGTACCAGCTGGTTTAAATTTATACTTTGATTTTGTTGTTTGGGATTTTATTGCAATGGCTCGAACACCTTATTTGTCGTGGAATGCCATTTTAAAGTCGGAAGATAAATTAGAAGTCCAAAATGCCATAAATCTTGTGGGTGGAAAGCACTTGGCTCAGAGAAAAATTTTTTCTTTAAGTGATGGTGAAAGGCAAAAAGTGGTATTAGCAAAAGCTTTAGCTCAAAGTACACAGATTATTTTTTTAGATGAGCCCACAGCATTCTTGGATATTGAGAATAAAACTGAAATTTTTTATCTTTTAAGGCAATTAGTTAATAAAGAGCAAAAAACTATTTTGTTTTCTACTCACGATTGGAATATGGCAACTCAATTTGCCGACAAATTATTGATTTTTAATAATAATAATTATGAATTTGGTACGCCAGAAGATTTAATTGAGCGTGGTAAATTTGATTCTATTTTTTCAAAGGATTTTGTGCATTTCGATTATAATAATCTTCATTTTAAACCAAAAACTTTATTGGCTAATAAATTAGTCATAAAGAATTTTTCTGATACGCTGCGTTATAAACTAAGTTTAAACGCCCTGCAAAGAGCTTCTTTTGACAATAATTGTAACTTTTTATCCACCGAAACCGTTATAGAAGTGAGACCAGATTATTGGATTATTAATTCTGGCAAATATAGTCAACGGGCTAATAGTTTTAATGAGCTTTTATTTTATTTAAAATCTAGCAAATAATGGAAAATACATTAAAAAAATATGTTTCATATATTTTAATTACTACTGTAATATTGCTTACAGGACTTGGTTTACTAGCAATTTGGGATGTAATCGACATTGAAGAAGTAATTCGAAAAATGTTATATTCTTTATTCGTAGTTTTTGTAGCTTCTGTAGTTGTTTTGTTTATAGTTTCGGTATTTATTAAAGATAATACGAATAGAAATCAAAATGATTTATAATATGTAAACCACTATCAATTTTAAATATGATTGATAGTGGTTTACATGATAATCGTTCGGTATAAAATCTTCGTAAAAGAAAAACTGTCTAAAAATAGTTATCCAAAATCGTTTAATTTATTGAATTGAAAATCACTAACTTATACACCACTTCGGCAACTTTTCAGCAATCTAAAATCACTATTAATCAACAGATTACGGAACAGCAAAACTCGCACACTAAGACACTGTAATAGAGCTACTTATTATTTAAACGAATTTTATTAGTTTTAGACAGATTGTTTTCAATCAAGCTCAAACTCTTCTTCTGTAAATGCTATCCCATAATTTTCGAGTTCGGCTAATATAGGTTGATAAATATTTTTGCATACTGGTAATTTAACGCCAATTTTTGTAATTACACCATTTAAAATATATTTTACAGCAATAGCCAAAGGTAGTCCAACCGTTTTAGACATAGCAGTGTGTATTTGATTATCACCTTTTACAATCATTGAGGAAATTATTTTTCGCCTCTTATTTTTCAATGTGTAAATAAATTGGTGTTGCATCACAATCATATCTAAATCCTCATCTGATAAACGCCATTTTTCTTCAAGCAGTTTTTGCAAAATTTGTGCAGGACTAGCATTTTTCAGGCCAATTTGTTTATTCTCAAAAATACCTAACCATCGTAGTTTTTGCATTGTCTCAGAGCCAATTCCAATATTTAAATAATCACATGTTTTTTCTTCAACAGTTCTATCTTTCCCGTAGGGCAAAAAAGCATTAATAAAATTTCTGTAAGTTAATTCTTCTGATTTTTTAATTTTGAAACTATCATCGGTTAAGCCTAATTGAATTAAAACATGCCAACCAGATGCAAATCCTGGCCGACGAAATGTACCTCTATACATGGTATTAATGTTATCTAAACCATAAACATCTATGTATTGAAGGGAATCTCGATTGGGAATAGATTCAAATTCTCCATAATCCAGTACAGGCAATAGTTCAGTTCTGCGAAATAATTGATTGTAAGGAATGTATTTTATCTGAGCTCTATCTAAAAAACGTGCACCTGATTGTCCTGCAATTACAACGTTTCGAGGATTCCAAGTAAATTTATAATTCCAAGGATTATTGTCGAATTCGGGTGCAACTAAACCACCAGTATTTGATTCAAAAACTTCAATTTTCCCACCTTTATTATTAATATCATCAATAATTTTCATAGCCGACATGTGATCTATGCCCGGGTCAACACCAATTTCGTTGAGAAAAAGTAGTTTTTTTGCTTTTAAATCGGCATCCATTTCCTTAATCTGGTCAGAAACATAGGAGGCAGTAACCATGTTTTTGTTGTACTGTAAACATACTTCGGCTATTAAATAATGTAGTCTTGCAGGAAGCATGGAAATAACTATATCAGCATTTTTTATTTCTTTTTCTCGTTGCTCTATATTGAAAGCATCAAATTTAATCGCTCTCCCAAAAGGATGCTTCTCAATTTTTTTTTGAGCTAATTCAAATGATTGGTCTCCAACAATTAATTGCCATTTATTATCTTTGGCGTTATCAAGTAAATATTTAATTAATGTTGACGAAGATAGTCCAGCTCCAATTAATAATATATTTTTCATAGGTTAATTAATGTTTAGTGTTAAATGTTTTTTGATAAAAGTTTAATACGAAAGTAAAACATTTGTTTGTGCTCAAAAAAAGATTTTTGTTATTTTTAAGCATCAAAAATGAAACAATGTATATGTTTTAAATCAACTCTATTTTTATACTTTTGCACAAAATAAAATTTAAATGATTAGCATTAATAATGTGACTGTTGATTTTGGTAAATTTCAACTATTTAAGCAAATTTCATTTTTAATTACTAAGCAGGATAAAGTTGGACTGGTAGGTAAAAATGGGGCTGGTAAATCTACTTTGTTAAAGCTTATTACAGGTTTAGATCAAGCAAGTAGTGGGCAAATTTCTATGCCTAAAGATACTGTTTTGGGATATTTGCCACAGCAAATTACATATAGTGATACACGCACTGTACGCGAAGAAGCAATGTTGGCTTTTGAAATTGTTATAAATTTGCAAAATGATATTGAGAATATTACTCAAGAATTGGCAATTCGAAATGATTATGATAGTGATGATTATGTAAAATTGATAAGCTTATTGACAGATAAAAATGAACGTTTGGCAATGTTTGAACCCGAAAAAATGGGCGCAAACGCAGAGCAAGTGCTCAAAGGACTCGGATTTACTGATGACGATTTTATTAGGCCAACTTATGAGTTTAGCGGAGGTTGGCGAATGCGAATAGAGCTTGCCAAAATCCTTTTAAAAAGGCCAGATGCTTTTCTTTTAGATGAGCCAACAAATCATCTGGATATTGAATCAATTCAATGGCTGGAGGGTTTTCTTAAAGCCTATAAAGGAGCCGTTTTAGTTATTTCTCACGATAGAAAATTTTTAGATAATCTAACTAAGCGAACTGTGGAAATTTCTATGGGACGTGTTTATGATTATAAAGTTTCCTATACAAAATACGTTCAGCTTAGAGAAGAAAGATTGACACAGCAGTTAGCAGCTTATGAGAATCAACAAAAAATGATTCAGGAAACTGAGCGTTTTATAGAAAGGTTTAGATACAAAGCTACTAAGGCAGTTCAGGTGCAATCGCGTATTAAACAGCTAGATAAAGTAGAGCGAATAGAGATTGATGAAATTGATAAAAGTCATATTAATATAAAATTTCCATCTGCACCTCGTTCTGGAACTATTGTGGTTGAGGGAATTCGTGCTTCAAAAGCTTATAAGGAGCATGTGGTTTTGAATGATATTGATTTTACAATTGAGCGTGGTGATAAAGTTGCATTTATTGGAAAAAATGGTGAGGGAAAATCGACTTTAGTTAAAATGATTTTGAAAGAGATTGATTATCAAGGTGAGTTAAAGATTGGCCACAATGTAGAAATTGGTTATTTTGCTCAAAACCAAGAGCTGTTACTTGATGAGGCAAAAACAGTTTTTGAAACTATTGACGATATTGCAGTGGGAGCTGTTCGGACAAAAGTGCGAGATATTTTAGGTGCATTTATGTTTAGCGGAGAGTCTATTGATAAAAAAGTTCAAGTTCTTTCAGGAGGTGAACGTGCGAGATTAGCAATTGCTCAATTATTGTTAAAACCCTATAATTTGCTGATTCTTGATGAGCCTACCAACCATTTAGATATAGCCTCCAAAGATATTCTTAAAAGAGCTTTGCAAAATTATGATGGTACAATAATATTAGTTTCGCACGACAGATATTTTCTCGAAGATTTACCAAATAAGGTGTATGAGTTTACTAATAAAAAGGTAAAATTGCATCTTGATAGTGTGGCTCATATTTTACAAAATAAAATTGAATTGCAGCAGAAAATAAATTTAGCTTCTAAAAAATCAAAATCATCAGAAATAGTTGTAGCGTCCGATTCAAAAAAGATATATCAATTACGAAAAGAGCATGATAAATTACTTCGCAAAACTGAACGTGAAATTGAACAATTAGAAAATAATATCGAATTGGCAGATTCCAAAATTAGTGAATTGGAAGTTAAACTTTCTCAAAACACAAATGAGTCTAATGTTCACGAAATATCTAAAGAGTATAATCAGTGGAAAATCAAATCTAAAGAGTCAATGGAAAAATGGGAACTATTACATGAAAAACTTGAAAATATTGCAGCTAAAAGACCTTAAAGTTCAATAAAAACAACATGTTTGTTCTGAAAATATTCTTCAACAAAATATTCGCTGATTGCGAAAGTTTTGTGTCGCTCAAAATTATTAAGTTCAGCAAAAAAATCACCACCTTTTAAATAATAAATTCCAGATTCTGGAAATTCGCTCGGCGTTTTTATTAAGTGTTG
>DAOVUO010000513.1 GCA_030632545.1 Bacteroidales bacterium | reverse complement strand
TCTTCTTCAAATGGTGAGTGTAAGCTAATTGCCAGGTGCGCTTCTGAACGACTGAGAAATTCCTTCATTCCAGGAATAATGCCAATTGTAGACACTGTAATTCGCCTTGGACTCATTGCAAATCCCCATTCTGATGTCAGAATTTCAATACTTTTGATTACTTCCTCTGTGTTGTCAAAAGGCTCACCCATTCCCATGTACACAATATTACTGATATTTTCGCCTTCGGGTAAACTTTTTAGCTGGTTAAGAATTTCACCAGCGGTAAGATTTCCCTGTAAACCTTGTCGGCCAGTTTCACAAAAAATACAGCCCATTTTGCATCCTACTTGAGAGGATACACATAATGTTTTTCTCTCTTTATCAGGAATATAAGCTGTTTCTATATATTTGCCAAACTGAGTATTAAAAAGGTATTTTTTTGTCCCATCTGTTGATTCTTGATGTGAAACTGGCTCACGGAGGCCTATTTCATATTTTTCAGCTAGTAAATCTCTATTCTTTTTTGATAAATTACTCATTTCATCAATCGAAAATATTTTTTTTTTGTAAAGCCAGTCAGACATTTGTTTTGCAGTAAAGGCAGGCATCCCAAGCTCTTTTGCAACTTTTTTTAGTTCGTCTAATGTTTTACCAAAAAGGCTTGTTTTATTAGCTTTTATAGATGAGTTTATCATAATCCAATTTCTTCATTTCTATATACAAAATCAGTGCATAAATCAGTTAAATACTTAATATACTTCAGTGTGTAGGTAGGCAAAGTAACACGTATAACTTTTCTAAATCTAAGTCTATTTCTAGCATAAGGCACTATAATCCTGTCCAGATCATAAAGTGTTTCAATGTTTTCATTTACAGTGCTAATTGGTACTAAAATTATATTTTCAACACCTCTACTACGCAATTCTTCCATTGTTCTCTCAGTTTTTGGCCCAAGCCATTCTTGCCCATTTTTTTGCGCATGATAGCTTACCGAGTACTCCATTCCTAGTTTATTTGCAATTAATTTTGCGGAAATAGCAATTTGTTGAGGATAAGTATCGCCTTTTCTTATAAAGCTCATGGGTATAGAGCTTCCACTAAAAATTAAATGAGCATCATTTATACAGTTAAAATAAATATCTGATTTGATTAAATTTACCCAATTTTGAATATAATTTTTGTTATCATAAGAGCAAGGTGCAAATGCAGTTTTAATACCATATATTTTTGCAGCATCTTCAGAATAATCTTTTACCGACTGGTAGGTGGTTATACTATAATGTGGATACATTGGCACTACGAATATATTGTCAATACCAAAATGGTTAAATTCTTTAAACGTTTGTGGAATAAATTTGGGTGAATAAGAAAATGCAGCATATATTAGAATTCCCTGTAGTTTAAGTGATAATGATTTTGCTATATCCAAAGTTTCCCTTATCATTGGAGTACCGCCAATTAACTCATATTTTGCCCAAGATTTTTTGTAAGTCGTACGAGAAATAATTGAAGCAAGTGTTTTTCTGACTAATTTAGGATAGGGCGTAATATGGGGGTCATTATACATCCGAAACAAAAAATCTTTCATCTCATTTTCGCTTGATGGACTTCCCTTATGTACTAATAATATTGCTTTAAATCCCATTTTTTATTGACAGCTTAATTGTGATTAATCAGAAAGTCCAATTGACTTTAAAAAAGCTTCATTATTTGGCTCTCTATCTAAAAAAGCTTGTATTTGTTCGTATTCGTCTACAGTAGAGCCTTTTGATAAAATAGTATCTACTAGTTTTTTCCCAAGCTTTTTATTAAAAATACCTACATTCTCAAAATTTGAAAAAATATCAGCAGAAAAAACGAGAGCCCATAGATATCCGTAGTAACCAGCGGCATAGCCCATTAAATGACCAAAAGAAGCTTCGAAATGTGTTCCTTCAATAAATGGATAATAAGTGATTTGCTCTTGTAAAGTTTTAACAGTTTTGTTAATTTTTTCTTTTTCTGTATCAAATTTATCGTGAAAATACATGTCTAACTGACCGTAGAAAATTTGCTGTAAAATATGTAATCCTGAACCCACATTTTTAGCCGCCCACATTTTGTCAAACAAAGCTTTTGGTAGTAATTTGTCTGTTTTATAATGTTTTGCAAAAGTTTGTAAGGATTCGTAATTCCATGCCCAGTTTTCAAGTAACTGCGAGGGCGTTTCTACATAATCTCTGGCTACCGAAGTGCCCGACATTGAGCCAATTGGCGATTCAGTGAGTAATCCGTGTAATAAATGGCCAAATTCATGGAAAAATGTTGTTACTTCGTTGTGAGGGAGTAGCGATGGTTTCTCGGCAGTTGGTTTTGGGAAATTTGTAACAAGTGCAGCTACCGGAATTTGATATTCATTTTCTAAACTCATTCCGCTAACAATTGGAAACATGGCCGCATGATTAAATTTTTTTGGACGAGGATATAAATCTAGGAAAAATC
>DAOVUO010000394.1 GCA_030632545.1 Bacteroidales bacterium | reverse complement strand
TAATTGGCTTATTTTTCGTTTTTTTACTTACATATTTTGGCTCTAAAATTACTGGAATGGATTTTACGCTTAATCTCAAAAACATTATCTACGGATTATTTTTATCAGGTTTTATAGGCATCATTGCTGGGATAGCACCTGCATCAAGAGCATCAAAACTAGACCCTGTGGAAGCAATAGCTTCTACTTAAACTTTTTTAAATTGGAATAATTAATCACGGATTTATAAAAAATAGATATTAATTTCCATCAAGAAACACAAGAAATTCGGCAATAATCATAGCAGTTGCACCCCAAATAACCTGATTTTGAATTGAATAATAAGGAACATCTACATCTCTATTCCTAGGTAATAATTTATCGAGTTTTTTGGATTTTGGATTTTGAAAATCCTTAATTGGAATTTTAAAAGTACTATCTACCTCCACTTTATCTAAAACTAAATCAGGAAGTTTTTCCATATATCCAACATAAGGAATAACTCTGTGTCCGCTCACTGGAATATACATAGTGCTTAACTTGCCTAAAACCTGCACCATTGACTCAGGAATACCAATTTCTTCATGGGTTTCTCTTAAAGCTGTTTTTTCCAAATTTATATCTGAGTTTTCAAATCGTCCACCTGGAAAAGCCATTTGTCCACTATGGCTATAACCATCTATAGCTCTCTTAATTAACAAGGTAAACCACTCATTATTTTCCTGAAAAATTAAAATAAGCACACTGCTATCCTGAAATTTTGTTTCTTTCACTATAAGTTCTACTTCTTCCTTTCTTGTGGGAGGTGCCATAAGTAATTGAGCATCCAATCCAGGCAATCTAGTCCAATCAGCTGATTTTAATCTATTTAACATCAATCAAAATTAAGTATTAAAGAAGGTTTAAAACGGGCAATTATTCGCGATGATAAAAGCATTACCCCCGAGACAATTCCCAAAACTCCCAAATTAATGAACAAAATATGCATAACATTCAATTCCATAGGCACATATTCCATGTAATAAGAAGCAGGATCTAAAGGTATAAGTTTAAACTTATGTTGAATAAAAACAATACTAATGGCTAGAACATCACCAATTAAAAAACCTTTAATGATTAGATAAACAGCATTTAATGTAAAAATTTTCTGAATTTGCCAATTTGTTGCTCCCAAAGCCTTTAAAGTAGCTATCATCTTTAATCTGTCAATAATTAAAATAAGTAAAGCAGTTATCATATTAATTACCACCACTATAGTCATTATTGATAGAATTATCCAAACATTGGCATTTATTAAATTCAACCAATCAAAAATTTGCGGATACAAATCCTTAATAGATATAACCCTTAAACGTGAACCATCTTCGGTAAAAAAATTACCTGCAATATTTATTACAGTATGTTCAAGATTATCAATCTCTTCAAAATCATCAAGCCAAACTTCAAATCCAGTAATTTGATTTTCAGACCAATTATTTAATTTTTGGATATGCTTAATATCGCAAATTGCAAAAAGTTTATCAAAGTCCTCTAAACCTGTTGAATAAATACCAGAAACAATAAATTTTCTGGCTCTAGGCGGATTCTGAACAAAATAGACATGAAGAGCCTGACCAATCTCCAAATCCAATAAATCTGCCAAATACTTCGACACAATAATCTCGTTTGATTTACTTTTATTTGTAATATGCAGAGTATCGCCTTTTACCAGTTTGCTAGAAAAATAGCTCCAATCAAAATCAACATCAACTCCCTTTAATACAATTCCTTGGGTTTCATTATTCGATTTTATAATACCCGGTTTCCTTGCATAAATATTTATATGTCTAATTCCCTGAATTGTATCTAAATACGGATAAAAAAATTGATTTTTATTAATTGGATCACTCTCAAACGAAGTATTTGAATCAAAATAAACGATTTGAATATGAGAACCAAAACCAGATAGTTTCTCCTTAATTTCTTTTTTAAAACCAACTGAAATAGCTACAGAAATTATCATAAAAGCCAAGCCTAAGGCTATACTAAACACAGCAAAAGCAAGAATTGTGCTTGTAGTATTACGTTTCCCTTTTTGGGCAAAAATAGTTTTTCGGGCAATAAAATACTCGACTTTCAAAGCTTATATTTTTTTTAGAATTTAAACACAAACCATACCAAAACTACGGTTTGGTATGGTTTGATAGATTATGTTGAAATTGGATAGGCCTCAATTTAACGCCAAAATACAATTGTCATCTTATAATATATATTTTTAATTTGTTCGTCCAGGATACACTTTTAATGCTTCCTCTAAAACCTCAACTGCATTTTTCAAATCCTTAATTTTAAGAACATAAGCAATACGTACTTCATCTAGTCCATGTTTATCAGATGAATAAAAACCAGTTGCAGGTGCAAGCATTACCGTGCTATTTTTATAACTAAAATCACTTAATAACCACTTGCAAAATCTATCTGAATTATCAATTGGCAGTTTGATTACGGTATAAAAAGCTCCTTTAGGATTTGGTGCCATTACACCATCAATCTTGTTTAAAGCGTCAATCACAAAATTTCTACGCTCAATATATTCATTATAAACTTCGTCGAAATATGCTTTTGGTGTTTCAAGTGCCGCTTCGCCTAATATCTGACCATAAGATGGCGGACTTAAGCGTGCCTGTGCAAATTTAAGAGCCGTTTCAATAAGTATTTTATTTTTGGAAATAAAAGCACCAATTCGCACACCACAAGCACTGTATCGTTTTGATACTGAATCCATCAACACAACATTCTGCTCAATTTCTTTCAAATTCATTACCGAATAATGCTCTAATCCATCGTAAACAAACTCACGATAAACCTCATCGGCAAACAAAAACAAATCATGCTTCTTAACAATTTCACCTAAGGCAATTATCTCTTCTTTTGAATACAAATATCCTGTTGGATTATTGGGATTACAAATTAAAATTGCCTTAGTTTTATCTGTTATAAGCTTTTCGAACTCGCCAATATCAGGAAGTGCAAAACCACTCTCGATAGAAGATGTAATTGGTTTTACAACAACACCAGCAGCACTTGCAAAGCCATTGTAATTTGTATAAAATGGTTCGGGAATAATTACTTCATCGCCTGGATTCATACACGACAAAAGTCCAAACTGAATAGCTTCCGACCCACCAGTTGTAATAATTATATCATTTTGAGTAATATCAATACCAATATTATTATAATACTTAGCCAAGCCCTTTCTATACGACTCGTTACCAGCAGAATGACTGTATTCAATAACCTTTCCCTTGTAATTTCTAACTGCATTTAACGCACACTCGGGAGTTTTAATATCTGGCTGACCTATATTTAAATGATAAACATGCTTACCTTCTTTTTTTGCCTGCTCTGCAAAAGGCACCAATTTTCTAATTGGCGATGCTTGTGTATTTAAACCTCTTTCTGATATTGATGGCATAATTTTTAAATTTTATTTTACAATTCCTTTTAAACTAATAACTAATGGTGAAGGATATGAGTTTGAATAAATGTATAATTCCTTAATAAAACGACCT
>DAOVUO010000345.1 GCA_030632545.1 Bacteroidales bacterium | reverse complement strand
TGGATAAATTTATATTATTTTTACATCCGTAATAGAGAAGCACGTTTAGTTTAACAATCGTTAAAGTGGATGTGTCTAGACGATAGAATAGCAATTTACTGTATTTACTAATAATAAGTAATTTACAAAAAACACATGATTCTACGTATTTTTTTAAACAAAAAAGCTGCTAGAAATTTTCTGAGCAGCTTTTTTGTGTTTTGAAATATTTCTTATAATTGGCATAGGCATTTATGACGTTGTATAGAATGTTTTGATAATTATAGACTTTAGTGAAAACTACTTATTGTTTTTTACATACATACTTTTGATAATAAGCCAATTACTACTTTGTTTTTAAAACTAAACTATCTTCGCATTGCTTTGGTTTAATCAAAACATTAACAAACGACAATAAAAAGGATAGAATAATTGTATAAACAAAAATATCAGTATAATAAGGCTTATAAAACAATGAAATTATACCAAAAGCTATTGGTAACAATAATAAATAATTCAAAATTTTGAGAATTTTATTTGATGGAAAAAATAAAATAAAATAAAAACTAAAAATCACAGCCAAAACACCCCATTTCACCCAAGTAATCGCATGTAAAAAAGGAATAAAATGAACAAAACTCTCATTTACTCTAACTGCTTCTGTTATACTAAGTAAATAGTAATTTTCTATTCCATCTGAAATAAAAGCAATGAAAATTAGAATATAGAGTAATGCCGAAAACTTAAGCTTTTTATTTGTTCTTATCCACCAAAGAATACTAGCTAAAAACATTGAATAGACAAGCATATAGCCAAAATCGAAATAATTTCCGAAAATCATGCCACCAATAAACTCCAATTTTTGTTTAGTATCGGAAAAACTAAATAATCCAATAATCTCTGCTTCGGTATCTGCAAACTCAAATGCAATAATTGGTGAGCTAAATCCTTCAGGCATAATTGCAGCACTTTGCGGAAAAATAAGATTCAGAAAAATCGCATAAAAAAGCAAAACAAAACCTATAGTTACGGCAATTGGACGAACTTTCATTACTTAAACTTTACTTAAAACTTTTCATTTTCAAAAAACCAACTTCTCTTTCAGTCAAAAAACGCCATTTTCCACGAGATAAATTTTTCTTAGTTAAACCAGCAAAATAAACTCTATCTAACTTTTTGACATCGTAGCCTAGTACTTCAAATATTTTACGCACGACCCTATTTTGGCCACTATGAATTTCAATTCCTATAATAGTTTTATCCTTAGAATCAACATATTCTACTGCATCCGCAATTACAGTTCCTACATCTATTTCCACCCCATCAAGAATTTTTTCTAAATCTATACTTGTCAAAGGCTTATCTAGTACTACTTCGTATATTTTACGTTTTTTATACTTTGGATGAGTTAATTTTTCAGTTAAATCTCCATCGTTAGTTAAAAGCAAAACACCAGTTGTATTTCTATCTAAACGTCCAACAGGATAAACTCTCTCATTTGTAGCATTTTTCAACAAATCAAAAACTGTTCGTCTTCCTTCAGGGTCGGTGGTTGATGTAATTGAGTCTTTTGGCTTATTCATAAGTATATATACATTATTCTGTCCCTTAAGTACTTTACCTCTATATTCAACTTCATCTGAATAGGAAACACTAACACCTAGCTCAACTACTACTTCCCCATTTATTTTTATTTTTCCTGACTTAATTAAATCATCGGCCTGACGACGAGAGCAAATACCTGCTTTTGCAATAAAGGCATTTAATCGAATAGGATTACTTATATTATCCTTTGGTATATCCTTTTTCTTTACTAGTTTAAGTGCTTTCTTCTTTTTTTCAGTTTTTTTATGCTTTGCTTTGTCCTCAAACTTCTCCTCCGACTTCTCCTCTGACTTTTCTGCCTCATTTTTCTTTTTTTGTTTCTTTACATACTTAGAATAATAAGGGTCTTTCTTATCTGCTCTCTTCATACAAAATTTAATTTATCTGCTACAAACTTAGCTATATTTGACGAATTTATAGCATATCACATTTTTTTGCTTCTACAAAAGCTCTAAACTCAAATTCTAAAAATTTTAGACAATAATTGAAAGAATCAAAAAAGGTTATAAATTTGTAGTGACTATAATTAAGAAATTATTCTTTACCAAAGAAAAAAACTAAGCTATGCGTAATCTAAAAATTAACATACTTATTATTCTATTAACTATAGCAATACTATCTCCTAAGATTTCCTTTGCTGATGGCGGCTTAGTTGCCTACTACAAAGTTACTATACTAAAAACAAATATAAAGGACGCAACAGAACTTGTAAAACAAGTATTAACAGCAAATAATGATATACAAGGAAATAAAGTTCAACCATTTATAATTCTGGGTGAATATAATCCAACTAGCTCCAAAAAAATGTACGTAATTACATTTACTAGAAGTGATTTATTAGAACTTACCTATAAAATAGGTGATAAAACAATTTTAGCATCAGTATTAAAAATAGGAATACAAGAATTAAAAAATTCAGAAGGAGGACCTACTGGTGAAGTTATGATAAGCTTACTGAACCCAGATTATCTTTTCTACGCATATATTAGAAATAAAATTACCTCAGAAAATGAATCTGCGTTATTTTCCATATCCGAAGACATCAAATTTGCACTTTATAATCTGCCCAATGCAGTTTTTGTTCCACTTGTAACAAGTAGTTTAACAGAAAATGAATTAAAAAACTTTCGTTTTATGGTTCGCTACCCTAGTTTTGACGATGATATTAGTTTGTATGAATTTACGGATTTTAATATAGGAGTTGCTACAATTATAAACAATTTAAGAGCACGAAAAACTGGCACTTTTAATGTTTATGCAATTGTTCCTAAAGATTTTGAGAAATTAGCCGATGAGCGTCTAGGTGAGATACAACGTATTTTACCTGAAGGCTCTCAACAGGCAGTTTTTGGTGTAGGATTACTTGACAAAAGAATTGGCGAGGGAAAATTTCTACCAATTTTAGGCGAAGAACACATTTCTGCTTTACCTTATGAAATATTACTAGAAAACACGAAAGCCTCAATGCTTAATGGGCGTTTTCGTTTCCCATTATTTTGGTCTGATGTTAGTATACAGGAACTTAGTCAAATTTACAAAACTCCTCGCGACATAGAAGAAACATTTAAATCTTTAATGAAATAAATAAACCAATAGTTTTTGTAAGCAGTAGGTTTTAAATGCTAAGGAAATGATGTTATACTTTGTAAAAGTTGCGGTTAATAAACACATAAAGCACTCATAATCAGGTGTTCAATTTAAAGAACGGGCTTTGACAAAGTTCTCCCGACTAAATCGAGAAACAATTACAAAAATATACCAGCTTGCCCACAATATTGGGGAATCATTGTTTTGCTAAGGACTATTATTTCTTATCTAAATCTTCTTTATAAGCTGACCAAAATATCAAATACTGAGAGCTCCAATAAGCAATCATAATAATCCATTTAGCATAGTTGATTGGTGCATAAAACTTATCAAAAGCAATCATACTATCGCTAAACACAAATAGTGCAGCTCCAAAAAAGGCCAATTTTGAATAACTATCAAAATTTAACTGAGCATAAGCTCGCCAAAGCATTGTAAGAATTACAATCATATAAACCGCAACTGGAATAGCCATTTCATTTAAACTAGGAAATAAAATAAAGTATATTATTCCGCCTAGCAGGTAAAAACCAACTGCTGAAAACAAATAAAGTGTATTATTTCGCTTTACAAATGCAATTACATAATTGATATGAGCGACTAAAAAAGCTAATAAGCCAAATACAAACAAATTATATGGTAATTCGAGTAAAATATCACCCAATATGGAAAAAATAAGACCTATGAAAATTAGCTTTTTATACAAATTTTCGGGCTTTAGTAAAAATAAAAGAAATATAAGAGGTAAGGGTTTTGCGATTAATCTAAT
>DAOVUO010000160.1 GCA_030632545.1 Bacteroidales bacterium | reverse complement strand
TTAACAGGGCAAGCACTAGCAGCACTATTTAAATCATCATATTCATCATCACCAAGTAAGGCAATTTGGATTCCCTTTTTTGTAGTGCTTTCAAGCAAATCGCTTTTACCATCTTTCTCATTCATTTGCCATCGGTAAGAAGCAATTTCCTCACAATATGCACATCCAATGCACTTTTCCCTTTGGTGTGTAAGTCTAATCATATTTTATTAAAAGTTCTGAACCTTATTGTCTTCTATATAGCTTGAAATACCTACAAGTTTTGTTAGTGTTTCGTATTTTATTTTTTCTATTTCAAATACACCAGTTTCAATTATTGTTCTTGCAAGCATGTCAATTACAGATACAGATACACTATTTCCAATCAATTTCATCCATCTAGCTCTTGACTCTGGTAACTTAAAGTCTTTTGGAAACCCTTGAATAACACAAGCTTCTTCTTTGGTTATCTTTCTATAATTGTCAGAGAAATAAACCTTATCTAAAAATTCCTTTTTATAATCGCTATGATTCTCCTTTTTTAGATTTGTTAAGCTAACATAATCATTAGTATCGCTTGCCACCAATGTAGGAAATACATCTGATGTTGGCAGAAAAACTCTATTTACGCCAAATAAACCACTACTAATTTTTGTATTCTTAAAATCATACCTAATTTCTGTACATTCTATGATATGTTTTTCTTTTAATGACTCTATAGTATCTTTTATAGATATCTTTTTAATTTTCAGACCTCTTTGTGCTTTTAAATCATCTACAATTATATTAGTACCTAATTGTATAGTCAATAGTTCGAGCTCATTATCAGTTAATTCAGATTCGTCAAAATCATTTATTCTAAATTGATATTCTTCTTCTTTCAAAATATCTAATTCGACTAATTTGGTTAATTCACTTTTGGTAATGGCAGGATTTAAAGCCTGAAAATGTTTTAATGATAAAGGATTACCATCTAATTTTCCAAATTGACTTTTCCTTCTATTTTTTAAAAGAAGTAAACAAATTTCTTTTTCTCTTTCCGTTGTTTCTATAATATCCCAAGAATGTATTGTAGTATGTCCATTTCTTAAATCGTTAAACAAGAAATAATCATTAAATCCATTTTTACTTGAAAGACTCATTTGTTTAGGCAAAACAGGATTTCCAAATAAATCTCTTTGAACAATTGACTCTTCCTTTGTTTCAGTTAATTTAAGACCTAAGATATCTGCAAGCTTTATTCCGTTTTCATAAGGCTTTGGTAATTTAAAACTATCTAAATACTTTTTTTCTTTGAACCCAACAATGTAAACTCTAATTCTATTTTGCGGAACACCATAATCATAAGAATTGACAATATAATGTTTTGCATAATATCCTGCTTGTTTGATTCTATCTAAAATATACGAAAAAGCCTGTTTGTTCCTTGGGTCAACCAGCCCTTTAACATTCTCAAAAATAAATGCTTTTGGCTGCGATTGTTTTAGTAGGTAAATAGTATCGTTCCATAATTGCCCTCTATCATCATCAAAACCCAAGTTTTTTCCAGCAATAGACCAACTTTGACAAGGAACTCCAGCCGTCAAAAAATCATGTGTAGCTAATTCTTTTATTTTTGTAATATCACCTAAATTATTATCAATACTTTCATTATGATTTTCGCAATATGCGCTTATTGCATCTTTATTTATTTCACTATAATTGATACATTCTCCACCATTATTGGATAAAGCCATTTTAAACCCACCAATACCCGAAAACAAGTCAATAAAAGTAAATTCATTTTGTTTCATATCATTTATTTTATTGAAGTCTGATATCATTAGAACCCTCAGGTGGTTCTATTCCTAAAAATTCTGTATAAATACGCTCTCTAAACTGCACATTTTTTTTTAACTTAAAACTTAGCACTCGAAACTTAAAACTTAACAGCCTGTCCCGAACATCGGGGAAGTACTAATAAACACCCTCATATAAAAATGCCGCCCTCTTGGAATCAAATGTAAGGTGTGAGTCCAGTTTACGTAGTAGAGGGCGGCAAAAAGTTTAAAGCTTTGCAGCTTCTAATTTATATAATTTATCAGAACGACGAACTTTTTCCTTAATAGGAATAGAAATAACATCACCCTTTTGAACTTTATCAACTGGTTTTAAGTCTAATCTAATTTCTGCTACAATAGTTTGAATAATACCAGTTGTTGGGCCAGTAATAATAATCTCATCGCCTACATTAAGTACTCCACTTTCTAACTTAAACTCTGCTACACCAATTTTATCATAATAATTACTTCCCTTTCCTAAATAGCTTTTTACTTTTGTAGCCTTTGAGCCATAATCTTTGGACCACTCACCCAATTTTCGCCCCAAGTAATAACCGTCCCAAAAACCTCTATTAAATACCGTCGAAAGTCTTTCAATCCACTTTTCAATACGCTCTTGAGTAAATGTATTCTCATAAACCGAATCTACAGCTTCTCGATAACATTCTGTAACCGTTTTTACGTATTCCGCTGGTCGGGCACGTCCTTCAATTTTAAGTACCGTAACGCCACTATCCAAAATTTCATCAACAAAATTAAGTGTCATTAAATCTTTAGGCGACATAATATATTCATTGTCGATTTCGAGCTCGTATCCAGTTTCGTTATTGGTAACTGTGTACGATTTGCGGCATGTTTGCTGGCAAGCTCCTCTATTTGCCGAAGAATTCATTTCGTGTAAACTCAAATAACATTTACCCGAAACGGCCATACACAGCGCACCATGAGCAAACATCTCAACACGAATAAGCTCACCATTGGGGCCTCGTAAATCACGCTCCTTTATTTGTCGAACAATATTTTTTGCTTGCTTAAGCGTAAGTTCACGAGCCAACACCACAACATCTGCAAAATGTGCATAAAATGCCAAACTTTCAATATTACTTATATTTAACTGAGTACTTAAATGAATTTCAACACCAACAGAATGTGCATAATTCAAAATAGCCTGGTCGGAAGCAATAATAGCACTAACATTTGTTGCTTTGGCCTTATCAACCAACATACGCATAACTTTTAAATCATGGTCGTACATTATTGTATTTACTGCCAAATACGATTTCATATTATTTTCATTGCAAATACGCACTATTTCAGGTAAGTCGTCCAGTTCAAAATTATTTGCCGACTTAGCACGCATATTTAACTGCTCAACACCAAAATATACAGAGTTAGCACCAGCCTGTACCGCAGCCATTAGCGATTCGTAATTGCCCACAGGTGCCATTATTTCAATTTCCTTACGTTCAGCTTTCATTTTATCACATTCATTACAGCCAAATCAATACATAATTATAATTGGCTCTTAAAGTGCACAAAAGTACACAATCCTAAATCTATACCCCAACGATATTTTTATATTCAGGATAAATAAACAAATAATTAACTCATAACAAAAGTAGATGTATTTTTTAGTTTAAAGTTTTTAGTTCAAAGTCAAAAGATTAATGTGGTGATTTTAAGACAGATAAAACAAAACTGTGAATACATTTCCAAAACTCACTTATATTAACTAATATTGAGTGTTAAAATAAACAAACCATGGCTAAAGCAAGTATAATTTTTTCAATCATATTATTTCTGTGGATTTCGGGTTCAAGCTACTGGTATTTTTACAAAACTCTGAAGTATTGCTGTTCCGAAGATGTAGAAACAGAAGTAGTTTTAGTAAAAGATACCGTAAATACGGAGCAAGCAATTGCCTTAGAGGAAACAAGTGAAGTTGTTACTGATACACTTATACTAAGCACTCTAAACAGTATGTATTTATTCCAATTTGCTGATGCTAACTATAAATTAAATTCAGATGAAATAAATTATATTGCCGAACTACAAGCCTATTTGATTAAATATCCTAAAGCTAAGGTATTAATTGAAGGTCATGCCGATAGCAATGGTTCTGATAAAGCAAATTTAAAGTATAGTAAATTAAGAGCACAAAGCATAATGAAGCTTTTAATTGATAAAGATATTGCACAAAATCAAATTGAACTAGCCTATTTTGGTGCTGATCAATTAATAAACTCATCTAGTGATATAGCAGAAAATATGCGATTAAGCAGACGAGTTAACTTGAGGATTAAAACAAACAATTAAACTAATTCAGTTATTATTTAATACAAAATATAATGGAAAGATTTACAGCAGACTTATTATTCATAATCATAGTATTACTTATTGCTGCAATTTTGGGCTTTTTAATTGGATACTTTTGGAAAGGCAAAACAAAAACTATTGAAAAGGAAGTTGGGAATACACCAAAAAACGAAGTGAATCGGTTTGCAGAAGAACGCCAAGCCTTAGAAAAAGAAAACAAAAGCTTAAAAGAAGAGTTGTTTCAATTAAAAACAGCCAAAGAAGCACCACAAACGCAAATGAGTGCTGCACCTAAATTTATAGCAAGTGATGCTAAAGCTGTTTTAGGGAAAAAAATTATTGAAAACGATTTAAAAATTATAGAAGGTATTGGTCCCAAAATAGAAGAATTACTAAAAAATAACAAAATCTCTACTTGGGGTCAACTTGCTGATGCAAATACCGACGATGTTAAAACATTACTTAAACAAGGTGGTAGTAAGTACAGCATGCACAATCCAACTACATGGGCGGAACAGGCAAAAATGGCTTTTGAGGGAAGATGGGAAGAATTAAAATCTTATCAAGACTATCTTGATGGTGGTAAATCGCCAAGCAAAAAATAATTTTCAATAAAAAGGCAGTTTATTACAAATACATTTCGTAATTTGGCAGTTTAGCCCAATTTGCGAATGCTAACACTTACACACTTTAAAAACATTGCCTTAATAGTTTGTATTCAGTATATTCTAATTCTGATACCACAGAATAGTTGTGCTCAAAATAGAACAAAATCGAGTATTGATTCCATTGATTTGAGTATTGCATACATGGAACAGGGATACTATATAAAAGCGATTAGCATACTCAGCACTCTCGAAAAACAGGACTCAAACAATATTGAAATAAAGTATCTTTTGGCCAACAGCTTGCTTCAAGGTGCCGACAGAAAAATTGCACTTGAATATATTCAAAATTTAAATAACTATCTACTACATTCAAGTCAAAATAAAGGGAAAAGCTACGAAGCAAGTTATTTATTACTTGGAAAAGCATATTTTTATTGCTATAAATTTGATGAAGCACAAAAAATTTTCCTAGAGCTTAAATTAAGAACTAAATCAAATAAATATAAAGCTGAACTTAATAAGTTATTAAAAAATATTGAGCAAGCTGAAAAATTCGTAAATGTACCTAAAGAGGTAAAAATAACACCTTTATATTGTATTAATTCCGAGTACTACGATCATAGTCCTCTAGTTTCTGCAGATGAAAGTATAATATTTTTTACCTCACGACGTGCAAATGGTGTTAGCGGAACCGAAAAAGCTAGCGACAGCATGTATTACGAGGACATTTATAGTTTAGATTTAAATATTGGAAAAACTGCCAAAGCCACATCCCTAGGAGAACCATTAAACACATTTGGGCATGATGCAACTTGCAGTATATCAATGGATGGACAAGAAATGCTAATTTTTAAATCGAGTGAAATTGATGAAGGTGATATTTATTATTCTCGTTTAAATAATAAAAAATGGCTTACACCTATAAGACTTCGTGCAATTAACAGTAAATATAAAGAGTCGCATGCTGCATTATCAGCAGACAGAAAAGCTATTTACTTTTCGAGTAACAGACCAGGGGGATTTGGTGGTTCGGATATATATGTATCTCACAAAAAAGAAAATGGTGTTTTTGGGAAACCAAAAAATCTAGGGAAGATTATAAATACAAAAGAAGACGAGGAAGGCCCTTACATGCATGCTGATGGAAAAAGCTTGTATTTTAGCTCAAAAGGACACATAACAATGGGAGGTTTTGATGTTTTTGTTACTGAACTTGATGAAGAAGGGAAATGGTCTAAACCCGAGAATATGGGCTATCCTTTAAATACAATTTTCGATGATGTTTTTCTTGTACCTTCTGTTGATGGTAAAACTGCGTATTATTCATCTGTATCTAATGGAGTTTCAAATATTTTCAAAGCAGAAATTGTTAATGCCAAAGAAAAACCATTAACTGTAATTTCGGGATTCGCACAAAATTGCAAACTTGACACTTTTGTTTTTGACAAAAAAGATGTTTTAATAAATGGAGACACACTTACCGTAAACAACAAAAAATGGATTAATAACAACAAAATATTTAAAGAAGACAAATTTATTATCTCACATTTTTATATAGAGGAAAACACTTATACCATAATAGATAGCGTTTGTTCTAGTACACCTAATGCTAATGTAACAATATTTAAACTTTCTGATGAAGGCGTAGCCGA
>DAOVUO010000549.1 GCA_030632545.1 Bacteroidales bacterium | reverse complement strand
TGTGGAGTTTTAAATATGGTGTTTTTAGGTGTTTTTTCCAAATGCTCTTTGCTTCTTCGTTTGATATTGATTGTTTTATCGACATAAGTGAATTAATTTAAAATTTTACAATCCTTTTTGGTCATGTTTTCAATAATTTTTTCGAGTTTACGAGAATCGTTAGCCATCAATTCTTCTTTATATAGGCGACAATTTTCTGCTTTTTGACAAATTTTGTCACTCATATTTTTGACTACTACAAATTTTTTCATAAATTTAGTGGTTTGGAGTCATATTTACAAGTTTGACTAAATTATTTTAAACCGATATGCTTATGAAACCGATATTTTTTCTCATTTTAGCTTTTAGTTTTACGTTTGCTGGCTACGGACAAACGGTCTATAAAGTTGACTATTCATCGCAAGCAGATATAGAAGTTTATATTGTAGATTACGAGTCGCAGTGCGATTTGAAAGTATATTTTGTAGACTACGAATCGCAAGCTAATAGTGATGGTTTGTGGTATTCTGTGAAATATCAATCGCAAGCCGATTTAAAGGTTTATTTTGTAGATTATGAATCGCAGGCAGATTTGAAAATATATATTGTGGATTATTCTTCGCAAGCAGGATGGCGAAATTCACAGAAAAAACATTTATTGAAATTTTAAAACTTAATTATGAGCGACGAAATAAAAAATCCTAAGAACGAAGATGATAAGAAAGAATCCTTTGTTGCAGTTCACGACCATCAAGGTACTGGATATAATGTAGAGCCTGAAACAAGGGTAGCTAGAATAATTACCGACGAGGAGTATTTGGAAACTAGGGTCGAAAATCAAAGGCAGTGGTACGATAATAAAGCTTCGTTGAATCAAAAACGGTATAAAAACTTAAAGTTATGGGAAATTATTTTAGCTGCCTCAATTCCTGTGCTTATAACAGTTAGTGCCGCTGGGGTAATTGAAAATGCAAATATTATTTCAAAAATAGTTGTAGAAGATGGTGTGCAAAAAGTTGTTAGTTTATTGTCTTTGGCAACTATTTTTCAATTTATAGCCGCAGCCGCTGGTGTTGTACTTGTTATTATGACAAAGGTTTTGGAACTTGAGAATTATTATAAAAACTGGATTGAGTATCGTGATATGGCAGAGAAAATTGAACGAGAAAAAATGCTGTATGTTACACGAACTGAGCCTTATGATGAATCTAATGCTTATGCATTGTTTGTCGAAATAATTGAAGGTTTATTGGCAAAAGAAATTCAGAAATGGAAGCAAATACCTAAGGCTCAAATGCAAAATGAGTTATTAGATAAAGCACAGGAATCAATTAATAAAAATAAATCTAAGAAAGCATAATATATTATGGCAAAAGTATTTTTAGGCGGAACGACTAATCGTTCCGATTGGCGTGATAAAATTACTGGAAAGTTGAAAATTAAGTATTTTAATCCAGTAGTTGATGAATGGACTGACGAAGCATATCAGAAAGAATTAAAGGAGAGAGAAACATCCGATTATTTGTTGTATGTTATAACTCCTAAAATGACTGGGTTCTATTCAATTGCCGAAGTTATTGACGATTCGAATAAGCATTCTAAGAAAACTATTTTTTGTTTTATTGATAATGATGGTTCTGCTGAATTTTCACCATTTCAGTTAAAGTCGCTTACAGCCGTGGGTAAAATGGTTGACCTTAATGGGGGCGACTGGGCTAAAAATTTAGACGAGGTAGTTGAATTACTTAATTCTAAAGGATAAGAATATTTTTAAAATGAGTTTATAATTCTACTTTACGGAGTTGTCAGTTTCAATTAGTCAATTTGTTCATCTGTTTTAGGATGAATGTAAAAGTCAAATGAAGAAAGTATTAAGAAGAAAGAGTTTTTGTTATACCATTTTAAAATCAAAACTACCAGTATTTCCGATTATAATACGGAAGTAAACAATGCGTATGTATTAATTATGCCGAGAGACTTTTAGTTTATACCGTATTCGGGATAATTACTAAAAGCGTATCGGTATAGAACCAATACCT
>DAOVUO010000545.1 GCA_030632545.1 Bacteroidales bacterium | reverse complement strand
AGTAAAAAGTATACCGAGTTTAAAATAAACAGACTAAGGTCTGGCGAATATGCCTTTGGAAAGCTGTAATTAGACTATTCGATTATTTATTGAATAGTATGCCAATAGATTTTTTAGTATACGAATAAGAATTTGCAAACGAAAGTGTATTGCTATAAATATAAGTTTGTAAAATGGAATCATAAAATTTTCATTATTTATACTTCCCCGATGTTCCGGACAGGCTGTAAGTTTTGAGTTCTAACTTTAAAGTTTAATTTTACATATTAGGCTCTGACTGACTTAAATTAGCAGTTCTAACTGCTTGTTTATGGATTTGAGCAACTCAAATCGCTATTCGAGTAGTTGATATATGGATCTGAGCGACTCAAGTTACTAGCTGAGCAGTTTGTATAGCGCTTTCTTTCCTAAATTAGCTTAAACTTCGTAAAGTAAAATTATTACTCTAACTACTTTTGAGTTTAATAATCTGTGCAGCAATACTTACTGCAATTTCATCAGGAGTTTGACTGTGAATTGGAATACCAATTGGCGCATAAACTTTCTCTAATTCATTTTTGGTAAAACCCTCAGATTCTAAATTCTGATATAACTTTTTAAGTTTTGATTTACTGCTTAGTAGACCAATGAATTTATAATTATTTCGGAGTAATTTGCTTAAAATCATTTTATCATCAGTGTACTTGCTTGTCATAATAGCAATGTAACTATTTTTTTTGTTGATGTACTCTTGTATGTGTGCGTAATCTATTATATGTTTCTCATGCGCATATATGTTTGCATCAAAGGTATTTAAATTGGCTCTGTTGTCGAATACAATAATATGAAAGTCCAAACTATGAAATAGCTTTGAGCAGGCAAATCCAACATGGCCACCACCAATAATATACAAGGTGTTTTTATAAGCAATTTGCTCCTTGTAAATCCATTTTTCCGAATTTTCTATCTTGCTTATGAATTGTGTGTCTGTAAGTTCTGAGCTAAATTTGAATAGAGTGGGAGATAGGATTAAGCTTCCTTTATTATTTTGAATCAAGCACTCAATTATTCTCTGAATATCGTTTATATGCTTGCTGTTTAATGGATGAAAAACAATTGTTTGTTCGCCCGAACATAGCAAACCCGAATTTTCTTCAGCATTCTTACTATGGACTTGTTGTTTGAAAAGTATGCTTTCGTCTCCTTTTTGAAGTAATTGTTTTGCTTCCTCAACCAGATTATGTTCCATTAAACCACCTCCAATAGAACCAAATAAAAATCCATCATTAGTCACCATCATTTTAAAACCAATTCGCCCTGGTGAACTACCTTTACTATCTATAACGCATAGCAAATAAACTCTCTTGTTTTCTTGTAATTTAGATAAAATTGTTTTCCAAAAATCCATTGTCTTCAATTAAAAATAGTTTCACTCATAGCATAATAAATAGCCATTAATGCCGAAAAAATTGCACTTGCTAAAAAACGCCAGTTCAATCGTACTTTGTTCTGAATAATATAATTAGCAATTAAAGAAATAGGAATATTTGCTAAAAAAGACCATAATGCAATCTCTAAAAGTGTGAGTCCAATTTGATTATAATTTCCAGAGAATAGTTTTATAAATAATAAATGCCGAGCTATCCATAAAGGATTAAAAAACAATAAAGCCAATAGGGTTTTAGATAAAGTAAGTTTAAATCCTACCAAGGAATTTGTTTTCCTAACAATCCAACTAAAGTAGTTGGGAATTTCAAAAGCATAAAGTGTAGCTCCAAGCACTATCATCCCAATTAATCTAGTCCAACAAAATTCATGGATTAATAAAGAAGCTGTTGTATCGCCTGCGGTGTAGATTAATGCACCACGAATTATATTTGATTTTGAATATTCTAGTTTCAATTTTTTATTTGTTTTAAGTTTACGCCGTCATGGCGAGGAACGAAGCCATCCCTGACTATCCTAAGATTGCTTTGTTCGTTGCAATAACGATTCCATCGCTTACTATCCAATAAGCCTTAACTTTCCTAAGATTGCTTCCTTCGTCGCAATGACGATTCCATCGCTCACTATACAATAAGCCTTAACTTTCCTGAGATTGCT
>DAOVUO010000314.1 GCA_030632545.1 Bacteroidales bacterium | reverse complement strand
CGCTTTTACTTCAAGTTCGCCTGGATCGTAGTATTTTGCTACACCCTGCATGTCTAATGCATCAGTAAAAACAATTCCTTTAAATCCCATGTTTGTTTTTAGTTCTGTTTTAATAATTTGTGCCGATAATGAACTTGCAAGATTAGGGGTGGAATCAAGGGATGGAATGTTCAAATGTGCCGACATTATAGCACCTAATTTGTTTTCTATTAGATATTTAAATGGATAAAGTTCCAGAGAATCAAGTTCCTTTTTACTTGCTTCAATAATGGGTAAGGTTTTGTGAGAGTCAAAAATTGTATTCCCGTGGCCAGGAAAGTGTTTTGCCACAGCTAGTATTTTGTTGTCTTGCAGAGCTTTCATATAGGCAAGGCCTTTTTCTGCAACATTTTTTCTGTTTTCACCAAATGAACGACTGTTAATAACAGGATTATAAGGATTGTTATTTATGTCAATTACAGGAGCAAAATTTATGTTTATTCCCATTTTTTTACATTGGATTGCTACTTGAACACCAAATTCATAGATAATTGAGTTATTGCTTATTGCGCCTAACTGCATTTGATGAGGAAAATCAATTACCGAATCCATTCTCATGCTAATTCCCCATTCCCCATCAATAGCAACTAATAGAGGGATTTTAGCCCTAGATTGTAAATAATTAATCATTTTTGCTGTTCTGTATGGTGTTCCTTTAAATATAACTATACCACCAATATTATTTTTTTCAATTATATCGCCAAGTGCTTTCCATGTTGATGAATCTTTGCTGGGGTAGGCTGGAAGCATAATTAATTGGCCAATTTTATCTTCAATGCTAAGTTCTTTTTCAATTTTTTGCGCCCATTGAGAATGATAACTTGTATATAGAGGATATTGATTTTGAGCGTCAATATTTGAGATGAACGATGTTTTATTGCTAAAAGATAATAAGCTAAGAGAAATTATAAAAGTTAAAATTGAAATGAATAAAATGCGCATAAATTTCGAATACTTTTTGGTTTGGAAGAACAAATTATATGTTTAAAACGTAATAAGAACGCAAAAATGATGAATCTTTTTTTAAATATTCAATCTTTTTTTGTTTTAGTTGAATTCGTCAGTAAATATATTAATTCTGACATGACTATATTATATTAATTTATTTTTCTTTTATTTATAATTAGTACAAATTATTGTTTTAAACCTATCAAATCATAAGCTATTAAATGTTTAAACTTATTAATTTGCTGAATATTGAAGTAAATACTATCAATTTGTTAATCAAATAGGTGTTGAATAATAGCTGCAAACGTTTTCAATATTCTGTTTAAATATTTATATTTGGCTATAAATAAAATTGTTGAATCTAATTACATAATAAAGATTATGGCTAAAGTAAGAGGAGCAATTGTTGTTGACGTGGAACGTTGCAAAGGTTGCGAAATATGCATAGGGTCTTGTCCTACTGATGTTTTACGAATGAGCGTTGATGTGAATGGTAAAGGATATCATTATGCGTACATGGAAAATCCAGAAGCTTGTACTGGTTGTGTAAATTGTGCAACTGTTTGTCCAGATACAGTAATAACTGTTTATAGAATAAAAGTACCATCTTAAAAAATCACAAAAAATTAAATTACCTAAGTAATGGGAGAATTAAGATTAATGAAAGGTAACGAGGCTATAGCCGAAGGTTTTATTCGTGCTGGAGTTGATGCTTACTATGGATATCCGATTACCCCTCAATCGGAAGTGATGGAGTATTTAATGTTGGAGCAACCAGAGAAGAAGACAGGAATGGTTGTATTGCAGGCTGAGAGTGAATTGGCTGCAATAAATATGGTATACGGTGCGGCATGTACTGGAAAAAAAGCTGTAACTTCTTCGTCAAGTCCTGGTATTAGTTTAATGCAAGAAGGTTTTTCATATATAGCTGGTTCCGAAGTGCCTGCTGTTGTTTTAAATGTAGCAAGAGGAGGCCCTGGCTTGGGTGATATTCAGCCTGCACAATCAGATTATTTTCAATCTGTTAAAGGTGGAGGTCATGGCGATTATCGTCAGATTGTTCTTGCACCTTCGTCTGTTCAAGAAATGTATGATTTTGTGAGTATTGCATTTGATTTGGCTTATAAATACAGAATAATGGTACTTATTTTATCTGATGGAGCAATTGGTCAGATGATGGAAAAAGTTGTACTTGGAGATCAAATTCCCAGAATGACAAATCAAGAAATCAAAGATAAATATGATTCATGGGCTATAACTGGCCGCACGCCAGGAAGAGAGCATAATGTGATTACTTCACTTGATTTAGACCAAGAGAATTTAGAGCGCCACAATCATCATTTGCAAGCAAAATATAGAGAAATTGTAGAGAAAGAAGTTGTTTTTGAAGAATATGCCATTGAAGATGCTGAATATTTGATGATAGCGTATGGTACTTCTGCTCGAATTTGTCATAAGGCAGTACAGTTAGGACGTGAAAAGGGCATTAAAGTTGGATTATTTCGCCCAATTACCTTATGGCCATTTCCTGATAAAAGAATAAAAGAATTATCAAATCAAGTAAAAGGAATTCTTTCTGTGGAAATGAGTGCTGGTCAGATGATAGAGGATATTATGTTGGCAGTTGAAAGTAAAATTAAAGTAGAACATTTTGGCCGTTATGGCGGAGTAGTGCATTCACCCGAAGAAGTGGTAATTGCCCTTGAAACTAAAATAATTGGAGGATAATACAAAATGGCTGAATTAAGAATTGAAGATATAATAAAACCAGAAAATATTGTTTTTAAGAAAACAAAATTATTCACAGATAAACCATTGAGCTATTGTCCTGGTTGTGGACATGGTGTTGTTCATCGCCTTGTATTAGAGGTGATTGAAGAAATGGGAATCGAAGCGGAGACAATTGGAATTGCACCAGTTGGTTGTTCTGTACTGGCTTATGAATTTATGAATATTGATATGGTGCAAGCACCACATGGTCGTGCTCCTGCATTAGCTACAGGTATAAAAAGAATTCATACCGAAAAATTTGTTTTTACTTATCAAGGTGACGGCGATTTAGCTGCTATTGGTACGGCAGAAACGATTCATGCGTGTAATCGTGGTGAAAATATTGCAATTATTTTTATTAATAATGGTATTTATGGCATGACTGGTGGCCAAATGGCACCAACAACTTTACCTGGAATGCAATCATCAACATCACCTTATGGACGTGACGTGGAGACAATGGGACATCCAATGAAAATAACTGAGCTTGTATCAAATTTGCCTGGGACTCGTTTTGTGGCTCGCCATGCTGTTCATACGCCTGCTTTGGTTAGAAAAACAAAAAAAGCAATTCGTAAAGCATTTGAAAATCAGAAGGAAAACAAAGGATTGTCATTTGTTGAAGTTGTTTCAAACTGCAATTCTGGCTGGAAAATGTCGCCAGTAGAATCAAATAAGTGGTTGGCGGAAAACATGCTTCCTTTTTACGAATTAGGTACTTTGAAAGACGAATAAAAACTTAAATTAATAAGAAATGACTCAGGAAATTATTATAGCCGGATTTGGTGGTCAAGGAGTTTTGTCGATGGGTAAAATTATGGCTTATTCTGGTGTTATGCAAGATATGGAAGTTAGTTGGATGCCTTCTTATGGCCCTGAAATGAGAGGTGGAACTGCTAATGTAACTGTAATTTTAAGCAATGAGCGTATTAGCTCGCCAATATTGCAAACTTTTGATACTGCAATTATCCTTAATCAGCAGTCAATGGATAAGTTTGAAGAGAAAATTAAGCCTGGCGGAACTTTAATATACGATAGTAATGGTATTTTTAATCTTCCAACTCGTAAGGATATAAACATTTATCATATACCAGCGGCGAAAGAAGCTGGTAAAATTGGAAATATTAAAACATTTAATATGATAGTTTTAGGTGGCTTTTTAAAGATTTTTCCAATTGTGGAGATGGATAATGTAATAAAAGGTTTGAAAAAATCATTACCAGAACGTCATCATAAATTAATTCCGATGAACGAAGAAGCTATAAAACGTGGACTTGGTGTTGTGGAAACCATTCAAACTGTATGATTATAAATAAAAAACTCGCCGTATTTATACTGCGAGTTTTTTGTTTTCAAGCTTTTATCAATGGATTCCCGATGTTCGGGGAACTATTGATAAAAGCTTCTTTGAAAAATTATATTCAATAATAATTATTATACTGTTTTATTTTTTTTCTTTCTTTTCTTTGTTTTCTTCATTTTCTTTATGACAAAACCACCAATCATAACATTCAATAGTTTTATCTTTTAAGCGGGCTTTTGCATCCTGACGAGTTTTT
>DAOVUO010000059.1 GCA_030632545.1 Bacteroidales bacterium | reverse complement strand
GGATTAGCATAAATATCAGAATTTCTATACCTTAATATTTCATATAAAAGCTCTTGCTTTACCTTAGCTTGTTTATTATTTGAATCTGATCTTAATACTAGGTTTAAAATATTAATTGCTTCAGGAATTTTGTCAAAAGACTCTAAAATCTGAGCCTTGAGACAAAGTAATTCAATATTTTCTGGAAAATGAAGCAATTGAGCCTCAATTTTCTCAAATGCAAGTTTTGAATCCGATTTTAGAATATATCTAATTTCGTCCAATATTTCTTCTGTCATAATTTAAAGAATTTCTAAGCCACGTTCACGTAATGCGTCTTCCAAATAATCAAAAGTGGACAGAATCACTGGTTTTTTATCCACAATAGCAATATCATGTTCAAAATGAGCAGATGCTAATCCATCTTTTGTCACTATTGTCCATCCATCATCTAATTGTCCAACTTCTTTTTTTCCGAGATTTATCATTGGTTCAATAGCAATTACTAAACCATTGCGAATCATTTTACCACGCCCTCTTCGTCCATAATTAGGCACCGATGGGTCTTCGTGCAAATTGCGCCCTAATCCATGGCCAGTAAGCTCACGTACAACACCATAACCATGTTTTTCAGTATATGTTTGAATAGCATAACCAATATCACTAATTCTTTGACCAGCACGAGAGGCCTCTATACCAATATATAAACTTTTTTTAGTCACACGCAGCAATTCCTTCACTTCTGGTTTTACTTCACCAATCATAAAACTATAAGCATGATCTCCATGAAAACCATCTAACACAGCACCACAATCGATTGAAACTACATCGCCCTCTTTCAACTTTACATCATTAGGGATTCCATGAACAACTTGCTCATTTACAGAGGTGCATAAAGTAGCTGGATAGCCCATATATCCTTTAAAGCCAGGAACGGCATTTTGTGAAAGAATATAATCCTCTGCCAAAGTATCTAATTCTTTAGTAGTTACTCCTGGTCCAATTATTTTTGCAATTTCAGCCAAAGTTCTTGAAACAACTAAAGCAGCTAATCGCATTTTTTCAATTTCGGCAGGTGTTTTATAATAAATCATTCTAATAATTATATTTAAGAACGAAAAATAGTTTCAGATCTATCTGGGCCAACAGAAATAATATTAACTGGTGCCCCAACAAAATCCTCTATAAATCGAACATAATTTTTAAACTCTAATGGCATTTTTTCATAGGATTTTATATCCTTATCAAATTTCCATGATGGAAATTCTTTGTAAATAGGCTCAATATCTTGCTCTATATCATAAGGAAATTCCGTTGTTTCTTCTCCATTAATTTTATATGCAACTGCAAGCTTAATTGTATCAAAACCAGTTAAAACATCTGCTTTAGTAAGTATTAATTTTGTTATACCATTTATTAATACAGTATATTTTAATGCCACTAAATCCAACCAACCGCATCTGCGAGCACGACCAGTGGTAGCACCAATTTCATTACCAAGATTTTGTAATTTAGTACCATCTTCATCAAATAATTCGGTAGGAAATGGGCCAGAACCAACGCGTGTAGTGTACGATTTAAAAATGCCGTAAATATCGCCCAATTTATTTGGTGCAATTCCTAATCCAATACAAGCACCAGCTGAAACTGTACTCGACGAGGTTACATAAGGATAAGTACCAAAATCAATATCTAATAAAGTTCCTTGTGCTCCTTCAGCCAAAATTAATTTTTTATCTGAAATATATTTATTTATTAAAAATTCACTATCAACAATCTGAAATTGATGCATAAATTCAACTGCTTCAAACCATTCTTTTTCTTTTTCAGCAATATCATAGTCAAAATCATAATTCGAAATTAATCGCTTATGTTTTTTAACTAAAGAATGATACTTGTCTTTAAACTGTTTTGTAAGCGTATCCCCAACTCTTAAACCATTTCTACCAGTTTTATCCATATAAGTTGGTCCAATTCCTTTAAGAGTAGAACCAATTTTGGTTTTCCCTTTAGAAGCTTCCGAAGCTGCATCTAAAACTCTGTGTGTTGGCAAAATCAAATGAGTTTTTCTACTGATATATAAATTATTCTTAATATATGGATACTCATTTAATAATGCTACAATTTCGCTGCGAAATGTAATTGGGTCGAGAACAACTCCGTTTCCAATAATATTTGCTTTATCAGAATGAAAAATTCCTGATGGAATAGAATGCAACACATACGATTTACCCTCAAAATGCAATGAATGTCCTGCATTTGGGCCTCCCTGAAAACGAGCCACAACATCATACTTTGGAGAAAGAAAGTCAACAATTTTACCTTTCCCTTCATCGCCCCATTGTAGCCCTAAAACTACATCAACTTTCATATTTTTATGTAATTAAGATTTTTTATTCTTCTCTTTGCAGTCTTTACAAACACCGTAAAAGTATAAAGAATGGTATGAAACTTCAAATTCCATTAAATCTGCCACAGTACTTTGAATTTCCTGAATTCTGGGGTCACAAAATTCAACTACTTTTCCACAAACATTGCAAATCAAATGGTCATGTTGCTTACACTCATAAGCTTTTTCGAATTGAGCAATATTTTTTCCAAACTGATGGCGAATTACTAAATTGCATTCAAGTAATAAATCTATTGTATTATAAAGAGTTGCTCTACTCACCCTATAGTTTTTATTTTTCATAAAAATATAGAGAGATTCAATATCAAAATGCCCATCGCGAGTATAAATTTCTTCTAAAATGGCAAAACGCTCAGGAGTTTTCCGATACCCCTTTTTCTCTAAATAATCAGTAAATATCTGTTTTACAGTTTCTTTTGTATCAGCACAAATCATTATACAAAAATTTTAGTCTTAAACTTTTAACGAACAAAGCTACATATTTTTATTTAGAATAAATATAAAAAAGGAATTATATTAATTATTACTACTTTTAATACTTCCCCGATGTTAGGGACAGGCTGATAAGTTTTAAGTTTCGAGTGCTATGTCCTTAAGCTAAAGAACTTAACATCAAGTAATTACGTTTAATGAATATATTTTTGCAAATAAATATCAATGGTATAACAAAAACTCTTTCTTCCTTTAACTTTTACACTCATCATAAAACTGACAAGCAAGCTGATTAACAAAAACTTACAATTACGTAAAGTAGGATTATAAAGTAAATATTTATTGTTAATGTTGAAATTATACGGATTTTATTTTTAATTAATGCACTAAAGATTGCGTTTGCGAAGTGCTTCGCCAATTTTTGAGCTTAAACAAATATCAAAAACATTTTCTATTATATTTTTCATTTGTTTTTCTGAAAATTTTATTTCCGAAGCTACTTTCATCATGTCTTTTCTATTTGGATTTCCTACACCAGCTATCGCAGTAGCGTGCTCATTAGCAAACCCTTCACTTTTAAGCAAATCGTAGGCTGGACTTAAATTCCAATTTCCATTTTTGAAAATATAACTAAAATTTTTTGCATGGTCATCCTTGTTTTCAATTGCTACGTTAAAAACCATTAGTCTTAATAGTTTGATTAGTTCATTTGTGTTTTTAGTAAGTGCTAAAGTTGCTTTTGCTAATTGAGTATAATCAAGTGAAGGAAACCGATGACTAGCATCAAGGAGGCCACTAGCTGAATGTACATGAAATCGTTCATCTTGATTTCTGTCAAATAAGCGAGTGCCAAAATAATTATTTTCAAATAATTTTGTTTCAGACATTTCAATTCCACATTTTTTAGCTAATTCTGAATAAAAATATTCTTGCTTTCCAATATTTCTATCGTCATTTGAAGAAGCAAATTTCACCATCCATGTTGCATTCATGTGATTAATAAGCACTTTTGGCCTTGCACCGCCTGACGATCCTGTTAGTTTTAGTATTGATTTTATTGTTGGAATATCTGCACGTTCTGATAAAATATCGGAAACTTGCTTTGCTATACTATTTAAATCTGGCGAACGCATTCTATATATTTCGCTATTATCAGGTTGATAGCTTAATGCTCCCATTCCGCTTTTTCCAACAAAAGCAAGTCTATCAATAACAGTTAACGCTTCAATATTAATTCCTTTGCTACTCAAAAAACGATCAAGTAGCAAATTTCCCCAGCCGTCAGGCATGGAATCATTGAAAACACCAAATAATCCGTTAAATGGTTCATGCTTAGCAACAAATACACCTGTTTTTAATGGTAAAAAAAATGGAGATATTGAAAACCCTGTTTTTAACCACGCACTGTCATATTCAAATAGACATTTGGCTTTATCGCCCATTGCCAGTTTGCCAACATTCTGCTTATTATAACTTACTTGTAATAATTGTATATCGTTTTTCATGAGCTAAATTTGTGCAGCACTTTCCTTGATAATTTTTATACGCAATTTTTCAAAGAGGACTGGTATATTTGCTTGTATATAACACAATAGTTCCCCGATGTTCGGGACAGGCTGTTAAGTTTTAAGTTTCGAGTGCTAAGTTTTAAGTCAAAATGTGTGAATATCTAGCAGTTATACTTAATAAATATATATTTCGCAAATAGGTATCATTCAACTGCGTGCCCCGAACATCGTGAAACCATTGAACAAATAATATTTTATTTTTTTCGAACTCTTTTTCTTTCCTTAGTATTCTTTTCTTTCAAATATTCATCTATAGAATCTGGCCTTTGTTCAGTAAATAATTGATTAAAATTAGTTGTTGCACCTAAGGCAACAGAAAGCTTAAGTAAATTAGTAAGCGAAATTTCAGCTTTTTGCTCAAAGCGTTTTAAGCTTGAAAGTGTAACGCCTGAACGTTTGGCTAGCTCATTTTGTGTAAATTGTCGTTTTATTCTAATTTTTTTATGATTTTCAGCAATTGTTTTTGCTAAAAAATCTGGATTACTTTGATTGAGTATTTCATCTATATTTGCCATTATATTATCTTTTAAGTGCACTTTCTCATCTTAAAGGACAATATATTAATTTTTATCAAGATAAAAAAATCTATATTGCTAAATAAGCTACTCCAATATTTTTTTTTCAATTTTACACTTCTGCCTTACATTTCAGGTTCAAAACTGCTAAAATATATTCCCGATGGATATTCTTCTGAGCAAAACAGTTTAATTTCCTGTTTTACAAAATCACTTTCCGTTGCCAAATAAATGTTCTCAACATATTTCTGTGGATTTATATCAACTAAAGGAAACCATGAACTTTGGATTTGCACCATAATTTTATGCCCTTTTTTAAATGTATGCAAAATATCTTGCAAAGGAAATTCCACTAGTTCAACAGTTTCAGGTGCAAATGGCTGTGGGTTTTCGTAAGAATTCCTATAACGGCCTCTAAGCACTTCACTTCTTATCATTTGCTCAAACCCTGCATAATTAAAACTATCTGTATTTAATGTTTCATCATTAGGATATACATCAATTAATTTAACTACAAAATCAGCATCAGTCTCTGATAATGAAACAAATAGTTTAGAGATTACTTTTCCAGCAATTGTAATATCAGCATTTAATATAGGCGTACTAAAACTTAGGACATCATTTCGCCCATGCAAAAACCGCTGATCTTCTACCATATATGTTTTTGTCATCCGATTAGTTGTATCGGCAGTATATGGAACAGGATTTTGAGGGTCGCTAGTATAATTATATACATACTCATTATCTTGCTTATCTAAAGTTAACAAATTATCAATCGAAAAATACAAAATAGATTCACTAAGATGTTTAGGCGGCCAATTGTTAAACTCACGCCACTGATTAAGTCCAGTATTATACATTAATGCTTCAGGTAGATTAATTATTGTAGAATTATCCTTTAAAAAATGAATTGCAGCAGCTAGTTCAACTCGCTCTTGATAGACCTGCGAAGGACTAATTTTCCCATTTGAAAAATTGGCATACCCAAGCCTATTTCCACTTGTGCGCGACATTCCACCATGCGACCATGGCCCAACGACTAAAACATTAAATAAATCAGGATTATTTTTCTCTACTTCATCGTAAATATGAAAAGGACCATATAAATCTTCGGCATCAAACCAGCCACCAACTGTAATAACTGCTGAGCTTATGCCTTTTAAATGAGGTAAAATACTTTTTTTCTGCCAAAAATCATCATAATTTGGATGCGCCACAATACTATCCCAAAAAGCTACTTGATTATTAAAAAGTCCTTTGCTTATTTTGGACAAAGGCTCATAACGCATAAAAAACTCGTAACCATCTTCAGTATCTGGAACAAATGTTGGACGAGGCCAATTTTCAGTAGGCTGTGGTCTTGGCTGACCAAAATAACGATAAAACATAGCAAAATGAGGTAAGAAAAATGCTCCATGGTGATGAAAATCATCAAAATACCAATCGGCAATTGCACTTTTTGGAAAAACTACTTTTATAGCCTCATGTCCCTGAATTGCTCCAGCAATTGCATAAAAGCCTGGGTAAGAAATACCGTATAAACCCACTTTCCCATTGTGATTGTCTAAATTTTTTAGCAGCCAATCAACTGTATCATAAGTATCAGAACTTTCATCAATTTTAGTAGAATCATTTTTGTTGTCAATATGTGGCCGCATATCCACAAAATTTCCTTCCGACATAAATCTACCTCTAACATCTTGATAAACAAAAATAAAACCCTCGGAAACAAATAAATCACTTGGGCCTAATGCTTTAGGATAGTTTGATTTTCCATAAGGCGCACATGAATAAGGCGTTCTTCTCATAAAAATTGGATATTGCTGCAAACTGTCAACAGGAGTATAAACAACAGTATATAAACTAATACCATCGCGCATTGGAATCATAAATTCCTGCTTTATGAAGTTTTCAGCTATATATGCCGAATCGACAATAAAAACATCACTCTCACTCTGTTCTTCAACGGAACTTGTGCACGAAACAAAAAAGAAAGTAGATAATGCTAAAAATAAAAGGCTTGAATAAATTATGGATTTCATAAAAAGTATATTCTTATCAATTAAAGGCCTTTTTCGTATGATTTGAATACATCGTTAAGTTTTAAGTTAAAACGGGGGAACCAATGTTATTAGTTTACTTTTTTATTAAACAATATCTTCGACATATTCAATACACTTATCAACAATTACTTTTGATTTTAATTTATTAAAGAAGTCCGTATTTGATAAATATTCTAAAATTCTTTTCCTATCAAAAATAATTCTACCTTTAATGATATCTTTTGCTTGAAAAAAATAATTATCGTTAGATAGTGCATAAGGTATATACATTACATGAATTGGTTGTTGTTTATAAAAATAAAAGAAATTTTCATATCTTCCCGTTTCAAATTGCTTGTTAATCCAGTCTTTGCCACATGCACATTGAGCAAGAATTGTAATAAGATTTGGTATTTTATCTTCAAAAGGAATCCAAGCAATCAAATCTAAACCTTCTTCTTGTACATTTCTATCTGAAACATCAGATAACTCTTTATCATTTATTTCAATATTGATTTCATTTGCAATCTTTGTAATTTTTTCTCTAGCATACCCTGAATATTCGGTATTTCTTCCTGTTGCTTTTACTTTAGCATTTTTAGGCATATAGTTTATCAAACTTTGCTGTGATATTGTTTCAAATTCAGCAGTAAGTTCTGGTTGTAATATTTTAAAATAATTTAGGTTTGAAGAAATTAATAAACTCAAATAAATTTTATTTCCATCAGACAAATTATCTCTCAATATGAGCCCCGATTTATCTAATTTAAATGGATAATCTGATGCAAACAATGAAACTCTGTAAATAATTAGATTAAATATTTCGATTATCCACAATTCATTCTTATCATCATTTTCCGATTTATCTGAATATAAACCATCCAGATTATCCTCATTTTCAGACAGATCTATTCCTTCATCAAACAGGCGGTCTAATATATCTGATTTGGTAACATGATTATTAGTAAAAAGTGCAAGCATTTCAATATAATCTGCGTACAAATGATGTTTATGTCTAGCTATATCAGGTTTGCCAACTTTAAAATTTTTAAACTGAGTTATTAATTTTCGATTAAAGTTCATCTTCCAAATCCCCCTTAGCTCCTTTAATCTTTATTGCTAATTTTCTGATAGAGTCCAAATCATCATTGGTATCAAAATAAAACTTTTTTACTTTATGTACCATTCTATCCGACATTTCAAGATTTTCCAAAGATTTTTTTAAAGAATTTCTAAAAATATCATCAGTGGCTTCTGTTAATTCTAACGATTTACCAAGAGTAGTTCCACTTCTAAATGCTTTCAAAGCAATTTCGCTAGCAAGAACTTTGTTTAAATCATTCAAATCTTTACTTTTGCCCTTTAAGCGAGTTTGATTTTCACCATATTTTTCATAAAACCAGTGTATTAATTCTTTCAAATTGGTTTTATTAAGTTTTTCAGTTGGTTTTTCGGTATCTAAATTAACATGCAGAAAATCTATAATATGAGTTCTGCTTAAACTATCGGAAAGATAACCAACATAAAAAGAAGTATCATCAAGTCCTTTTATTTTATAAAAGGCTTCGCTTTCAATAATTTCATACATCTCATAAGCAACCAACAAACGCTCAACATAATCTTTTCTGCTACCAATCATTTTGGCTAAACCACGACAGGTTTCGGAAAAAGGAATAGTTTGAAAATAATTTATCTGCAATTCATTAAGATATCTTGCTTTCGATGTCAAACTCCATGATTTCATACCAGTAATATGTCTAAAACCAATATATTTAAGTATTTCTTCTTTATTATTGAAAATTAAACATGGTATTCTATCTGGCCGATGTTTGGCTTCGTCATAAATTCTTTTAACTATATTTTCTTTTACAGTAGCAATAGAAAAATCATGTAAAAGCATTACTGCAACTAATCGTCTATTACCTTCAAGAACTCTATATTTATTATTTTCTTTAATCACAAGAAGTTGTTCACCAGGAAAAAAACCATTTTCACCAACAGATTGCATAATTTCCAGTGTAGAAGCCTCTAATAATAAATATTCAATAGTTAAAGTTTCAGTCTGTTTATGCAATGATTTAGGTAAACGTGGGTTGCTATCGTCTAAAACTAAATCTTTTACATTAATATACTTATAAGTAGGATATGCTTCCATTTTTATTATCTTTTATTTCTCTTATTATAATAGTCTGTTCTTTTTTGACATACTCTGCTAGTTGCGTATATACAAAGGTAGTTTTTATTTTCTTATTCCTCATTTCTTTAAGTACAATAATATTAACTCACATTTACTTTTTATACAAAGTACAAACAACTCTTAATCAAATATAACTAAAACTGTTCGATTATAAAATCAGTACAAAATATTTAGAATTTTCATAATAAAAACATCTGTCCAAAATATATTTTGACAGCAAAATTTTATTGTCTATTTTGGCTCTCAATTTTTAGTTTAATGACTTAAATACAGTAGTTTATGAAAAAGATATTTTTTGCAAGTTTGATTTTGCTTTTTGTAGCAAATTCGTTTGAAACTCGCGCATGTACAAATTTTTTAATTACAAAAGGAGCTTCAACCGATGGATCTACAATGATTAGTTATAATGCAGATGCTCATGTAATGTATGGTGAGCTCTACTTTTGGGCAGCACAAGACTGGGCAAAAGGAAGTATGTTGAAAGTTTATGAATGGGATACAGGAAAATATTTAGGCGAAATACCACAAGTTGAACATACTCATAATGTTGTAGGAAATATGAACGAATGGCAAGTGGCTATTGGTGAAACTACTTATGGCGGAAGAGATACACTAACAAAACCTGGCGGAATTATAGATTATGGTAGTTTAATCTACATTACCTTGCAAAGAGCAAAAACTGCCAGAGAGGCTATCAAAATAATGACCGATTTAGTTGAGGAATACGGCTATTACAGTAGTGGAGAATCTTTTTCAATTTCGGATCCCAATGAGGTTTGGATTATGGAAAT
>DAOVUO010000280.1 GCA_030632545.1 Bacteroidales bacterium | reverse complement strand
TTTTTATAGGATATATAATTAGGCACACTGCATTCAACATGCTTAAAAGGTAAATATTTTACAATTAATCTTTTCTGATTTTTTCGTCTATTTATCTTTATAATTCCTATTTCAGAATGATAATATTCCATTTGCACTTGCTTATTAAATTCTACCAATCAATAAGCATAAAATTTTACACTATATTTATATGGTATAACAATAGTTTGTAAACATTTCAAAATAAAGCCAAACAATAAATACTATAAGTATTCGCCACTTTAATAAAAACACAGCTTAAAATTATATATTTTTGTTGATATTTGAAGTTTATTTCTTAATTTAGACTAAATATTTAATTCAATTGGTTTCCGATGTTCGGGAAAGGCTGGTACATATTTGTAATTATTTTCTTATTTAGTTGGGAGTAAACAATAACTAGAGCTTTATCGAAGTTTTATTATTTAATAGAATTGTTGATAATATGGTTTTTATGTATTTATTAACCGTAGCTTTGACAAAGTTTAATGGATTATTGTAATTACAATGTTTATAAAAAGTTTAATCCTAGAATAATACGATGTAATAATAAATTACAATGATTCCCCGATGTTCGGGGCAGGTAGTTAAATATTTGTAAGACATTGAATGATTAATATTTGCAAAAATACACTCATTAAGCATAACTGTTAGATATTCAGTATTTTAACTTAAAACTTAACGAAGTATTAAAATTAAACATTGCTTGTATTAAGTCGAGTATGAAATTTCGGTTAAACTAGCGATATTTGTTCAAATATGCATAATAATTTAGGATATAAATAATTGAAATAATAATTGGCACACACGAGCATAATGACTACAGTTAAAGTCAACTAAAAAGTTTCAAACAAACAATAAATAGGCAAAATAATGTACAAATATTTGTTTAATTCCAAATTTAAGAATTTATTATAGTCTTTTTTTCGTAAGTTTGGTATATTGTTTGTCAAATAGAAATAAAATAAGAACAAAAGCACTTTATAAAATTTTTATTTTGCAAATTCGTTACATTGTAAAGCAGAAAATTATTTTGGCATGAAATATTTTAAAATAAGTACATTAATTATTGTTATCATAAGCATTCTTTATTCATGTAAACATGAGGATGATGATATTTTATTTGCGAATACTCGCCCTTATGTAGAGGGTAAATATTTTGAAACAGCAAAAGGAGCTTCGTTAAAAGCTGCTGCATTCAATGATTTTACTTTAGATACTCAAGCTTATAGTATTACAATTAGAGGGATTATATCTTTTCGGGATACATCTGAAGTTGAAATTGAACAATTTGGACATGTTTGGTCTACAAATCCAAACCCAATGTATAATGAAGATTCAATCACAATTTTTGGGGGCTCAAATACTACAATCCTTAGCCCAATTGACAATCTAAAAATGCTAACGGTATATTACATTCGCTCTTATATAAAATTAACTAATGGAATTATAGGTTACAATCCTGTAACCACAGTAGTTCAAACTATTACTGATGCCAATATATGGTTGCCACGTACAGGTTTTTCAGGAAGTGCGAGAAGAGGTGCTTTATCATTTACTCTTGATAATCAATTGTATATTGGTGGGGGTGAAATTTACGGTGGATATGTAAATGACGTTTGGCGCTATGATCCTTTATCAATGAAATGGTCTCAAATGGCTAATCTTCCAGGTGTTAGAGGGTATGGTGTAGCCTTTGTAGCAGGCGGGAAAGCTTTTGCAGGGCTTGGTGAGAATTTGGGAGTAAATTTAGTTAATCGTTTAGACGATTTTTACGAATACAAAGACAATAGCTGGGTGACAGTTAATGGTGAAACAAATCCATTTCCTGGTGGAAAAAGAACAAAAGCAGTAGCATTTGCAATTGGCTCTTATGGCTATGTTGGGACTGGTGATGTAGGTGCAATTGTAAAAGATTTTAAAGTTTTTGATTTATCAGAATACAATGCAGGAAGAGATCCATGGGAGCCTGCTCCTGATATTGGATATGCAAGAGAAGGTGCTGCTGTATTTGTTATAAGTGTTCTTGGTATTACAAAAGCTTATGTGGCTACTGGTATAGATGGCGAAGGAAATTACCTTAATGATATGTGGGAATTTTCACAAGAAAGCAATAATTGGTCATCTTCAGTTCCTTTCGAAGGCGAACCACGTCAGGGAGCATTTTCATTTTCCATAATTAAAGATTACGCTGATAAAGGCGAAGGTTATATTGGTGGCGGCAATGATGCTGATTCTATTTATAGTGACGTATATATGTTCGTGCCCGAACAAAATCAATGGATTATTCGAGCGGAATACGTAGGTGGCCCATTAACAGACGCAGTGTCGTTTAGTGCAATTTACCAACGTGAAAACGAGTCTTTTCCTACAATGAAAGGCTTTGTTACAACTGGTTTTAATGGCCAAACGATTGTTAGAGAATTATATGAATTTTTACCATAAACAATATATTCAAAAATATTGAGTTAAACTGTAAATCGAAAAGAATCAAGTAAAAATAAGATTTACAACAAATTTATAAACACATGAAGAAAGCTTTCATAATTATAAGTCTATTATTTTTTTCATTCAGCAGCCATGCACAATGGGAATATGCCTATTTTGTATTTGATGCTGGTCTAATTCATAATTTTACAGGTCCAAAACCCGATTCTATAAATAATACATTTGTAAATACACCAGATGGAGAATATCAACTCTATACTAAAACAGATGCGCAGCCTAATAATTATATGCCTTATGCTTTTGGCTATTATGTTGGATTAGATTTCCACTACGATTTAAAATCGGACAATGGAGGTATTGTTATTGGTGCAAAATACACTGTGAATTCATTTAAATATCAATATGTTACTCTCAACGAAATCTATGGAATCAGCCAGCAATTAAATGCTTATTCCTTCTCAATACCAGTTTATATTAAAGCTGGAAAAAAAATATTCAAAGAGCAAAAATACTTATTTTTTGGTGGTCAATATAATTATCATTTACACCTAAAAGAGATACAACAGCCTAATTGGACAGGGCAAAATTCCGTTAGATGGGGAACCGCAGCAGAAATTACTGAAGCTAGTGCAAGCTATTTTGCTGGATTTAATTATTATACTTTCAGAGTGCAAGTAGAATTTACAAAAAGGCCTTTCTTTAATTCTCTTTATGTAAATGCAAATGATATTCCGATATATTCATCCTCAAAAGGAAATTATATATTTATAAAAACAAGCTTTACAATGCCATTAAATGACTGGATTTTCCTAATTAGTTGGAAAGCTGAACAAATGAGAAGAAAATTAAAATTTAGAAGATAACACACAATTTAAAATATCCATAGAAATAAAAGCCAGGAATTCATAATTCTTGGCTTTTATTTTTTTACACGTTTCAGTTCAAAATCAGTTTCCCAGATATTTCTCTCAGTAGAATTATAGTCATATATATTCACTCTAAAAGTATATTTTCCAATTTTTGTTTTTCTTGATGTATCGTAATAAAACCTTAAAAAATCCTTAGATGGAAATTCACTTAGTTTCATCTGCTCAAGCTTTCCGTCTAGTTCATACACAATTTTTGAGTTTGAATCTAAAACTTCAATCCAATACGATAAATAATAATAGCCCATTCCGTCGGGTATAACAAAGTCAAAAACAGGAACTTGATAAAAAATACGCTCATTTAAATAAAAAACAGGAGTTTCTAATACCTTATATTTTGCATTTCCATGATATCTTAAAAAAACAGGAGATGTAGCTTTATAACTATAAGGGATAAAATCACATGATTGAGAAAAAAAAAGTACGAATACAAGCAAAAAAAACTTTAAAACTTTCATAGGATAATCCTTTTAAGTGATGCGATATTAAGTCAACAACCAATCTAATGCAAGTTTTTCATCTGAAAAATATCGAATCTGTTTTTTATTTCCTGCTTCTAGCGACATTGTTTGATCAACAGAAATTTGAGCAATCAAATCATCACTCACTAAAAAAGCATCACGTATTAATCCTGCTTCTAGCGTTTTAGCAAGAACATTCTCATCTGCCCATAATTGCAATTCTGGAAGAATAAGAAAATACATTTCACGTACATCAACAAGAATCTTTGTAGGTGAATATTTCAAAACCATTGACAAATGCGCCAACATAGCTTTTTTAAAATCACCCTCCTCCATATTTCGAGTTGATTTCATCCAGACAAAACGATAATATTTTTCTAAAATATCAATTTTAATAAATTCATTTTCGAATACAATCATCAAATAAATTTTTAATTTAAAATCAAGTTTAATAAAAAAAAACACAAAAATCAAGTAACATAGTTATTTCTATACTATAAATTTAATTTTAGCTGGTAATTAGACTATTATAGCTACACGTTTTTAGTAATTGTAATAATTTAACTTAGCGAAGTCGTAAGCCATTACTAGTCAGTCGGCTTGACTGTTTTATGATGAGAATAAAAGTCAAACTTAAAATTTAGCACTTGAAACTAAACCAGTTATTAATCCTTTGCAATGGATAAATAAACAGGGTTTTGAATTTTCAGAAGAAAACCCAAAACCCAAAACAAACAAAAATATATTTAAACTCTTTCAATCACAACAGCAGAAGCACCACCCCCACCATTACAAAGACCAGCAACACCGTATTTGGCATTTTTTTTATT
>DAOVUO010000204.1 GCA_030632545.1 Bacteroidales bacterium | reverse complement strand
GAAAATACTGAACTAAGTGGAACAGTAAGTTGGATAAGCAATCAGGCTGAGTTTACACCTAAAATTATTCAGACAAAAGAAGAGCGTGTTAATTTGGTTTATGCCGTAAAAATTGTTGTCAAAAATGATGGTGTAATTAAGATTGGAATGCCTGCGGAAGTAATTTTTAACTCATTAGCTGTTACAGATGAGTAATTTTAGCATTGATATACAAAACATTAATAAAAGCTACGAAAAAACTACGGCTTTAAAAAACATTAACTTATCGGTTAATAAGGGCGAGCTTTTTGGGCTAGTTGGGCCTGATGGCGCAGGAAAAACAAGCTTAATAAGAATACTCACAAGCTTAGTTTTACCTGATAGCGGACAAGCTTTTGTTGATGGTTTTGATGTAGTAAAAGACTATAAGAAAATCAGGCAAAATGTTGGCTATATGCCAGGTAAATTCTCTCTTTACATGGATTTAACTGTGCTCGAAAATCTAAATTTCTTTGCCACAATATTCGGCACTACAATTGAGGAAAATTATGAGCTCGTAAAGCCCATTTATTCACAAATAGAGTCGTTTAAGCACCGCAAAGCTGGCGCATTATCAGGCGGAATGAAACAAAAACTTGCACTTTCGTGCGCACTTATTCATAAACCTACAGTTTTGTTCCTTGATGAGCCTACTACTGGTGTTGATGCAGTTTCTAGAGTAGAATTTTGGGGAATGCTAAAAGATTTAAAGTCTAAAGGAATAAGTATTTTAGTTTCCACACCATATATGGACGAGGCAGAACTTTGCGATAGAGTAGCTTTAATGCAATCGGGCGAAATAATGCAAATTAATAGTCCTCAGCAGATTGTAAATGATTTTTCGCACACACTTTGGCAATTAAAGTCGGATAATTTATATAAAACCCTTCAAAGTCTAAGAAATTGGGATAAAACTCATAGTGCTCACGCATTTGGACAAAGTGTCCATTTTGTAGCAAATTCTTCTAAAATTACTAGTAGTGAAATCAAAGAATATATGGAAGAAGCTGGCTTAGAAAATATTGAAATTTCTGGAATTAAGGCGAGTATCGAAGATTGCTTTATGGAACTAATGACTAATAACCCAACTAATTAGATTAAAGTGAATCAGAGTATAAATATAATTGAAGTAGAGGGATTAAGCAAAAAATTTGGTGATTTTTATGCCAATGATAATCTGAATTTTGTAGTAAAACAAGGCGAAATTTTCGGTTTTTTAGGTGCAAATGGTGCTGGAAAAACCACTGCTATTCGGATTTTATGTGGATTATCAAAACCAACTAGCGGAAAAATCAAGGTGGCTAATTTTGATGTTTATAAGCAAACCGAGGAAATTAAAAAGAATATTGGTTATATGAGTCAAAAATTTTCTTTGTATGAAGACCTTACAGTTGAAGAAAATATTGAGTTTTATGGTGGTATTTACGGATTGAAAAGGAAAGTACTTAAAGAAAAAACAAATGAGTTACTTAAAAAATTGAAGCTTGAAGATAAAAGAGCAAAATTAATTAAGGAGATACCATTAGGATGGAAACAACGTCTAGCTTTTTCAATTGCAATTATTCATGAACCTAAAATTGTATTTCTGGACGAGCCTACAGGTGGCGTTGACCCAGTAACTCGTAGGCATTTTTGGGATTTGATTTATGAAGCCGCACAAGAAGGAATTACTATTTTTGTTACAACACACTATATGGATGAAGCAGAATACTGTGATAGAGTTTCGATAATGGTGGCAGGGAAAATAATTGCATTAGATACACCCGATGGTTTAAAAAAAACTTATAAATCACAAAATATGAACGAAGTATTTCTGCAATTAGCACGAACGGAAGAGTAATTGTCAATTATCAATAACCAATTATCAATTGTCAAACCAGTAACCAGCTAACCAGCAACAAGTAACCAGTTGACCAGCAACCAGTAATTAGAACTAAAATGAAAGCGTTTAAAGGATTTGTAATAAAAGAATTTTACCATATATTTCGTGATTCACGATCATTATTAATTTTGTTCGGAATCCCTATCGCACAAGTAATTTTGTTCGGATATATAATAACTACCGAAATAAGTGATGCCAATATTGCTATTCTCGACCATTCCAAAGATGCCGTTACAAGGGAAATTATACAAAAAACTTTGTCCTCAGGATTTTTTAAACTTGCTGCTACAATTGAGCGCGAAAGTGAAATAGATGCAATATTTAGAAAAGGAATTGCCAAAGAAGTGCTTATTTTTGAACCTGATTTTGAGGAAAAATTAAATAAAGGTGAAAGTCCAAGCATTCAAATAATTGCAGATGCTTCTGATGCAAATACTGCTAATCTTTTGGTTAGTTATGCAAGCGCAATTATACAAAATTATAATCGAGAACAAATGCAAAGTCGTGGTGTTCCTATGCAAATAGAAGCACGAATCCGTATGTATTATAATCCTGAGTTAAAAGGAGTTTATTTCTTTGTTCCAGGAATTATGGCCGTAATTTTAATGCTTATTTCAGCAATGATGACATCCGTTTCCATTGCACGAGAAAAAGAAATGGGCAATATGGAAATTTTACTTGTATCACCCTTAAAACCAATACAAATTATTATTGGAAAACTTATGCCTTACTTCCTCCTCTCATTTATTAATGCAGTAAGCGTACTAAGTTTAGGATATATAGTTTTTGGCGTTCCAGTAAACGGAAGTATAGTACTGTTATTAGCCGAAAGTATGCTTTTTATTACGTTGGCACTAAGTTTGGGATTATTAATCTCATCAATTGCAGAATCACAGCAAGTTGCCATGTTTATCTCGATGCTAGGGCTAATGCTTCCCACAATTTTATTATCAGGTTTTATCTATCCAATAGAAAATATGCCAATGTGGTTGCAATATATTTGTCATATAATGCCACCAAAATATTTTATTATAATAGTGAAAGATATTATGCTTAAAGGTGTTGGACTAGAATATTTATGGCCAGAAACACTAATATTAACAGGAATGACATTATTTCTTATTGTTGTTGCATCCAAAAAATTCAAAACCCGACTAGCTTAAAGAACTTATAACATGAGAATTATATTTTATATTTTAAAAAAAGAATTTAAGCAGATTTTTCGTAACAAAATGATGATTCCCATTATTTTTGTTATGCCAATATTTCAAATGCTACTGTTGGTATATGCCGCAACTTTTGAAATGAAAAACATTGATTTTGCAGTAGTCGATTACGATAATTCAAAAGTAAGTCGAGGTCTAGTTCAAAAGCTATCAAATTCGCCATTTTTTAATATTGCTGCCTACGAAAAAAACATTGATGCTGCTGAGGAATATTTATTACACGATGAAGCCGATTTAATATTGATATTTCCTGCCAATTTTGAAACAAAACTGGTAAAAGAGAATAAGTCGGAAATGCAAATCATAATAAATGCTATAAATGGTACTGTAGCAGGTATTTCGCAAGGATATTTAAGTCAGATTTTAGCAGAGTATAATAAGGAGATTATTGTAGATTTTCTGAATTTCGAACCAAGTTTAGCAAGTACAATACAAATTAAGCCACGTTTTTGGTACAATCCAGAACTAAACTACAAAGTTTATATGGTACCAGGTATTTTAGCCGTTTTGGTAACAGTTATAGGTATGTTTTTATCTGGTTTAAATCTAGTTCGCGAAAAGGAACTTGGTACTATTGAGCAAATTAATGTAACACCTATTAAAAAACACCATTTTATTATAGGCAAACTCGTTCCTTTTCTCATTATCGGTTTATTTGATTTAGCATTTGGATTATTTATAGCCAAGCTTGTTTTTGATATTCCAATGGTTGGAAGCTTTGTAACGTTATTTATAATGGCATCAGTATATCTTTTTGTTGTACTTGGTGCCGGTTTACTAGTTTCCACATTTGCTGATACACAGCAGCAAGTAATGTTTATTGGCTATTTTTTAATGATTGTATTTATTCTGATGAGCGGCATTTTCACTCCCACGGAAAGTATGCCAATTTGGGCGCAAAAACTCAATTTACTCAACCCTATGTACTATTTTATGTCAAGTATCCGAATGATTTTGTTAAAAGGGAGTAGTCTTGTGGATTTACAATTTCAGCTATATAGCCTTATTGTATATGGAATAGTCATGATTAGTTTGGCTGTTTGGAAGTATAAAAAGGTAAATTGATTATTAAATGTAAATTATTAATTATAAATTGTGAATGCAAATTGAATATTTATCGAGAATGTAACTCAATAGTTCTCAGTAAATAATAAAACACAAATTTATGAAAGTATTAGTTGCAGGTGCTACTGGCATGATAGGAAAACACCTAATACCAAGTTTACAAAGCAATAATCATGAAATTACCGTACTAACCAGAAGTGTACTAAAAGCAAAACTTTTATTAGGTGATGGTATTAAGTTTGTTGAGTGGAAAAATAGTATTTGCGAGGCACTTATAAAAACAGTTGAAAACTCTGATGCCATAATAAATTTGGTTGGTGAAAATTTAAATGCAAAAACCTGGACTAACTCACAAAAGAAAATAATTATTGATAGCCGTGTAAATGCGGCTAAAAATTTGGCCATGGCAATTACAAAAGCAAGTAAGAAACCAAAAGTTTTTTTACAAGCTTCAGCAACTGGTTGGTATGGAACAGATTGTTGTAATCAGGTAGATGAATCGGGGCCAAAAGGAAAAGGTTTTTTGGCTGATGTAATAGAGAAGTGGGAAAATTCTGATGATGAAGTGGAAAAATTAGGTATTCGCTATATTTTACTTCGCACAGGAGTTGTTCTTGAACCAAACGAAGGCGTACTTTCGGCAATGGTAATGCCCTTTAAGCTTGGCGCAGGTGGCCATTTAGGTAATGGCAAGCAGTTTATTTCGTGGATTCATTATAAGGATGAAATTAAAGCCATTATATTTTTACTAGAAAACGAAAATTTATCAGGCACTTTCAATCTTACAGCCCCAAATCCTGTTAGTATGAAAGAATTTGCTAAAGCACTAGGAAGAAGTCATAATAAACCATCGTGGTTTCATATTCCTGCACCATTTTTAAAGCTTTTTATGGGCGAAAAAGCAAAAGAAATGATATTATCGAGTACAAATGCAATCCCTAAGCGATTAATAGAAAGTGGATTTGAATTTAACTTTACTGATATTCAATTGGCTTTTGATGAGCTGTTTAGTGACTAGTTTAGTGATTAATATTCAGTTTATTGCATAGTGAATGATTGCAAAACTAGATTCCATGAAAATAATTGAATTTGAAAATTTTATTCGCGAATTTCCCTATAAAAATCAATCATTTGACATAAAAAGGGATAATTGGAAAATCGAAAATCAACAAGTATTTATTGATAAAATATTTTCAGGGAGCAGAATAATTACACTTAATAGAAACGACTTGATAAATATAAGTTGGAATACAAAGGAATTTATAATTAAAACCTTAATGTGGGGATATCCAACTAAAGGTAGAGGACGCAACATTGAGAATATACTTAATGACAAAAATTGGGTACAATTAATCACAATTCTTGAAAATTATAAAGACAAAAATATTACAATTGAGCAGCTAAAAACTGATATAAAATCAATTTAAGGTCTTGGTCTTGCAACTATTACAAAATTTACTCATTTTTT